>NZ_JAHFPF010000126.1 GCF_023259385.1 Brevundimonas sp.
GATCGAAGGCCTGGTGGCCCGCACCGATCTGACCGCCGGCTCCGACGAGCAGAAGATCGCCGACGCCTATCGCTCCTACATGGACGAGGCCCGGATCGAAGCGCTGGACGCCCAGCCGCTGGCCCCCTACCTCGCCGCCATCCGCGCCGCCGACACCCATGACAAGGCCGCGGTCTACATGGGCCAGACCCAGGGCCGCATCGGCGGCTCGATCTTCGGGACCGGCATCACGATCGACCAGAAGGCGCCGACCCGCTACGTCGTCTCGACCGGCCAGTCGGGCCTGGGCCTGCCGAACCGCGACTATTATCTGGAGCAGCGCTGGGCCGACAAGAAGGTCCTATACCAGGCCTATGTCGCCCGCATGCTGGGCATGATCGGCTGGGCTAATCCGGAACAGGCCGCGGCCGACATCGTCGCCTTCGAGACCAAGATCGCCGAGGCGCACTGGACGCCGGAGCAGAATCGCAACCGCGACGAAACCTACAACGAGTACACCATCTCGCAGCTGGCCTCGGAGGCTCCGGGCTTCCCGTGGCAGGCCTACTACACCGCCGTTGGCGTGGGTGAAGTGCCGCGCCTGATCGTCCGCCAGGACACGGCCATGCCGAAGATCGCGGCGCTCTACGCCGAGACCCCGATCGCGACGATCCAGGCCTGGCAGGCCTTCCACACGACCGACGACGCCGCCGGCCGCCTGTCGCGCCGCTTCGCGGACGCCCAGTGGGAGTTCCGGTCGCGCGATCTGCAGGGTCAGCCCATGCAGCGCCCCCGCGACAAGCGCGGCATCAGCTTCGCCGAAGGCATGCTGGGCGAGGCCGTCGGCCGCCAGTACGTGGCCGACTACTTCCCGGCCGAGTCCAAGGCGAAGATGGAGCAGCTGGTCGCCAACCTGCGCACCGCGCTGGGCAACCGCATCCGCAACTACACCTGGATGAGCGCCGAGACCCGCGCGGCCGCCGAGGAGAAGCTCAACAAGTTCACCGTCAAGATCGGCTATCCGAACAAGTGGCGTGACTATTCGGCCCTGGAGATCCGTCCGGACGACCTGTTCGGCAACGGCGAGCGCGCCGGCCTGTTCCAGTGGAACTACCAGCTGAACCGCCTGAACCAGCCGGTCGACAAGGACGAGTGGGGCATGACCCCGCAGACCGTGAACGCCTACTACAACTCGGCCAATAACGAGATCGTCTTCCCGGCCGCCATCCTGCAGCCGCCCTTCTTCGATCCGGACGCGGACCCGGCCGTCAACTACGGCGGCATCGGCGGCGTCATCGGTCACGAGATCGGTCACGGCTTCGACGACCAGGGCTCCAAGTCCGATGGCGACGGCGTGCTGCGCAACTGGTGGACCCCTCAGGACAAGGCCAATTTCGAAGCCCTGACCGCCCGCCTCGGCGCCCAGTACGGCCAGTTCGAGCCGATCCCCGGGTTCCATGTCCGTCCGGGTCTGACGATGGGCGAGAACATCGGCGACGCCGCCGGCGTGGCGGTGGGCCTGGAAGCCTATCACCTGTCGCTGAACGGCCAGCCGGCTCCGGTCCTGGACGGCACGACCGGCGACCAGCGCTTCTTCTACGGCTGGGCCCAGGTATGGCAGTCCAAGTATCGCGAAGCGGCGCTGAAGCAGCAGATCGACACCGACTCGCACAGCCCGGCCGAATTCCGGGTCATCGGCCCGGTGCGCAACGTCGACGCCTGGTATGAAGCCTTCGGCGTCCAGCCGGGCACGAAATACTACCTCGCGCCGGAAGACCGCGTCCGTATCTGGTAAGCGGATCGCCGCACTGAACGAAGAAGGCCGGGGCTCACGCTCCGGTCTTTTTTGTTGGGCCACGGTCGAAAGGCTCCGCCTTTCTTTGTTGGGCCGCGGACCATCGGCCCTTGGGGATCTCCCGACCCGACGCGGCCGGGCGCTTCGCGCAGGCTCCAGCAGCGAGCCGCCGCGCGGTAGCGCCAACATCATGATTCCGGGCGCAAAAAAGCCCGCCGCGGGGGATACATCGCGGCGGGCTTTCTTTCGCTCTCATGGAGCGGACGTTTCCTCCCCGAAACGCCTCCGGGCCGCTGCTGCGTCGAAACGCTGCGCTTCCCGAGTACGTCAGAAAGACGACAATTCCCGCTCCAAGTCAATCAAGACCCTGACACGGACAGGGGCTTTTCCTTTGTTATCAACGATAACTCACGGAGCTGTGCGTCAGGAACCGACGATACCCCGGATCGTCGCCACAAGCTGGGCGCGAGGCACGACCTGCTGTCCCGGACGCTCGGCCTTCCAGGCCTCGTTGTCCGTGACGCCGGCGGCGGCCGCGCGGCCCGCGTCGAGGTCCTTGATCGTCACCTGACCGGCCGCGATCTCGTCGCCGCCCAGAATGACGGCGGCGGGCGCGCCGCGCCGGTCGGCGTACTTCATCTGCGCCTTCATGCCCGCCCGGCCGAGGTAGAGTTCGGCGGCGATCCCGGCGTTGCGTAGCTCGGACACCGCATCGAGATAGTGCTGCATGTCGGCCTCCGAGAAGACGATTACGACCACCGGGCCGCGCACCGCGTCCTCGTCGCCGCGCCCGGCCGCGCGAAGGGCCGAGGCCAGCCGCGAGACGCCGAAGGAGAAGCCGGTCGCGGGCAGGCGCTCGCCGGTGAAGCGGGCGACCAGGTCGTCGTAGCGCCCGCCGCCGCCGATGGAGCCGAAGCGCACGGCGCGGCCCTTCTCGTCGGTGGTCTCCAGCAGCAGCTCGGCCTCGAACACGGCGCCGGTGTAGTATTCCAGCCCGCGCACGATGGTCGGATCGAAGCGGACCGCGTCCTGCCCCACCTTCATGGCGTTCAGCGCCCGGTCGATGGCCGCCAGCTCTTCCAGCGCCGCCTCGCCGACGGCGCCCAGCCCGCCGGCGCGGGCCACGGCCTCCAGCGTCTCCGCCCGGCTCAACGCCGCGTCGCCCGCCGAAGCGAGGAAGGCCTCGATGGTCGCGGCCACGCCCAGCGGCAGTTGAGCGCCCTTGGTGTAGTCGCCGGACTCGTCCAGACGGCCTTCGCCCAGCAGGGCCGAGACGCCTTCCCAGCCCAGCCGGTCGAACTTGTCGATGGCGCGCAGAGCGGTCAGCTTCTGGATCGGATCGACCACGCCGCCGGCCTCGAACAGGCCGTCGAACAGCTTGCGGTTCGAGACGCGGATCACCGCCTGCCCCGGCGCCAGACCGGCGGCCTGCAGGCCCTCGCAGGCCATGGCGATGATCTCGGCGTCCGCCTCGGGACGGTCGGAGCCCACCGTGTCGGCGTCGCACTGCACGAACTCGCGGAAACGGCCCGGCCCCGGCTTCTCGTTGCGCCACACCGGCCCGAAGGCATAGCGGCGGAACGGCTTGGGCAGGGTCTCCCACGACTGCGCCGCGAACCGGGCCAGCGGCGCCGTCAGGTCGTAGCGCAAGGCCATCCACTGGTCGTCGTCGTCCTGCAGGGCGAAGACGCCCTCGTTCGGACGGTCGGCGTCGGGCAGGAATTTGCCCAGGGCGTCGGCGTATTCGAACGCCCCGGTGTCCAGCGGCTCGAAGCCCCAGCGCTCATAGACCTCGGACACGCGCTGAACGAGGCGGCGCTCGGCCACCAGGTCACGGCCACGGCGGTCGGCGAACCCCCTGGGGGCGCGGGCTTCGGGGCGGGTGGGAGCGGCGTCTTCGGTCATGCTGGCGGTCTAGAGGGTCGAGGGTCGAGGGTCGAGGGTCGGAATGATTTCCTGCCTGAACACCGTGAACCGCCGAGCCGTCAACCGCCCAACGTCCTGTCTCGCCCCCGCCCCTCAGCCCTCGCCCCTTCTGATCGGCACCAGCCGTCCGTAGATCAGACAGCGCCACAGCCACTCCAGCGGCCCCATGCTGAACACCGACAGCCAGATCGGGGACCAGATCAGCTGGGCGATCCAGACGCCTCCGACCGCGAGCCACAGCTGTCCCGGCCCCCAGGCCGGATCGCCGAACCAGTGCGGCCCCCACGGCATGTAGAACAGGGTCGTCATGATCAGGGTCTGGGTCAGGTAGTTGGTGAAGGCCATCCGCCCGACCGGCGCCAGCACCCCCGTGACGACCCTCAGACCGAACCGCGTCATCAGGATCAGCAGGCTGACGTAGGCCAGGGTGATCAGGGGCGCGAAGCTGGCCGCGATATCGGCCATGCCGCCCGTCGGATCCGGCGCGCCGTGCGGCGCCGCGGCCTTGAACCACTCGTACCAGCCCAGCGCGGCGAGGTTGGCGCCGCCGATCAGCAGCAGGAGAACATAGACCCAGGTCGGCGACCGGCCGCTGAGGAAGCCGGCCTTGAACAGCCCCATGCCCAGCAGCATCAGCGCCCCCGTGATCGGGATCAGGGTGATGCTCATCGCCTGCAGGATGGCCTCGGCCTTCAGGTTTTCGATCAGCGCGGCCGGCCAGCCCGATTGATAGGCCTGGATGGTCGCCGCCAGGCTTTCGGGCGTCACCGCGAAGGGTCCGCCGCCGGCGGCCGCGGCGCCCTCGGGCATGAAGGCCTGGGCGGCGAAGGCGGCCGCCGACAGCAGGCCGAACAGCAGGTTCAGCAGGGCTCCAGTCCAGATCAGCCGCTTGGCCGACCACGACCGCGCCAGCATCACCAGAACGCCCGTGTAGGCGTAGTGCAGCAGGATATCGCCGTACCAGAAGGCTGCGCCGTGGATCAGGCCGAACACGGCCAGCCACAGCAGGCGCCGCCACAGGAGGGCGCCCCGCGCCTCGTCCCGCCTTTCGCCGCCGATCAGGAAGATCGACACCCCGAACAGCATGGAGAACAGTGATCGCGCCTTGTTGTGGAAGAAGACCTCGGTGACCCAGTGGCCGAGAATATTGGCCTGGTCGTGCGGCCAGGGCGGCGCGACGTCGGCGCCCGTCTGCAGTTCCATCGGCCAGGCGAAGGCCACGGCGTTGACCGCCAGGATGCCGAGGATCGCGAAGCCCCGCAGCATGTCCAGGGTGAAGATGCGATCCGCGGGCGCAACGGGCGCCAGCCGGGCGACAGGCGCCGTCGTCTCGCCCGTCAGGGCGTCGGTTGCGGCCATGTGGTGATCTCCCCCCGAGGTCAGGGGGGCAGATTGCCGCGCCGGCGTCCGGCGTCAAACCAATTCGCGGTAAGGCTTCAGGCCTGTCCGTCGCGGCCCATGACGCCGAGGCGGTCGCGCACCTCGGGCTGGGGCGAGAAGGCGACGAAAGCCACGCACAGGCCGGCCCACAGGGCGTAGGCCACGCCGATGACGACCGCGAACGGCAGGCCGCCGACGCCGTAGATCAGCAGGGTGGTCTCGCTGCCGCCGACGCCCTCGCCGAGGTTGGCGGCGTTCAGCCACTGCTGGATCACCTGGCCGAAGGCGAACAGCGCCGCCAGGATGACCGCCAGCAGGCCGCCGTAGAACATGAAGCGCCAGACCACGCCCAGCCGGGTCGCGGGACGGCCCGAGCGCCGGGTCTCGCGCGCCAGCAGCCACAGGATGGCCGGAACCGCGAGCAGGCCCAGGGTGATCGCCTGAAGGCGCCAGTCCATCTCCAGCCCGGGAACCCAGTTGCGGGGCGGCCAGATCGCCAGCGTCACCCACAGCGGCGGCCACAGCACGGCCAGCACGACGGCGAGCACCGTCCGCTGCGGCTCGCGCCGCCAGGCGACGCGCTGCTGGCCCGGGAAGTCCTCGGGCCGCTCGAGACGGGGGATCATCGCGTCGGCGCCGGCGTGTCGCCGGAATAGTCGTAGAAGCCGCGGCCCGATTTGCGGCCCAGCCAGCCGGCCTCGACGTATTTCACCAGCAGCGGACAGGGCCGGTATTTGCTGTCGGCCAGACCGTCGTACAGCACGTTCATGATGGCCAGAACGACGTCCAGCCCCATGAAGTCGGCCAGCTCCAGCGGACCCATCGGATGGTTGGCGCCCAGCTTCAGCGCCTTGTCGATCGAGGCGACGTTCCCGACCCCTTCGTACAGGGTGTAGATCGCCTCGTTGATCATCGGCACCAGGATGCGGTTGACGATGAAGGCGGGGAAGTCCTCGGAATTGGTGGTCGTCTTGCCCAGCGACTCGGCGAAGGCGACGGCGACCTCATAGGTCTCGGCCGAGGTGGCGATGCCGCGGATGATCTCCACCAGCTTCATCACCGGCGCCGGCTTCATGAAGTGCAGGCCGATGAACCGCTCGGGCCGGTCCGTGGTCGAGGCCAGCCGGGTGATCGAGATGGATGAGGTGTTGGACGCCAGCAGGGTGTGATCGGCCAGGTGCGGCGCCAGATCGGCGAGGATGGCCTTCTTGACCGCTTCGTCCTCGACGGCGGCCTCGATCACCAGGTCGGCCTTGCCGGCGTCGGCCAGCGAGACGGCGGCGGTGATGCGCGACAGGGCGGCGTCGGCGTCGGCCTGGGTGCTCAGCCCGCGGGCCACCTGACGCGCCAGGCTGGCCGCGATGGCGCCCATGGCCTGGGGCACGCGATCGCCGGCGGCGTCGTAGAGTTTCACGTCATAGCCGCCCGCAGCCACCGTCTGGGCGATACCCGCACCCATCTGGCCCGCGCCGATGATGGCGACTGATTTGATCGTGGTCATGGAATCCGGTTGGCTTTCAGGCCCTGCGGCCCCGTCGGCGGGCACCTTAGGACGGTGGCCGGACGGCGCAAGCGCGGGATGATGCGAGAGGCGCGATGACCCGGGAGGCGTGGCCTGTTCGCACCGTCCCTGTCGTCAGAAGGGGACGAAGCTCAACAGGGCGGCCTGCGACGCGGGCAGCAGGTAGATCATGATCCCCTGGATCACGATGATGGCCACGATCGGGGTGACGTCGATGCCGCCCAGAGGCGGAATGATGCGCCGCAGGGGCTCCAGCACCGGGCTGACGATCCGGTCCAGCGTGGCGGCCAGCGAGGCGACGAAGCGGTTGCGGTAGTTGATGACGTCGAACGCCACCAGCCAGCTCAGGACGGCGTTGACGATCAGGGCGATCACGAACAGGCGCAGCACCGCCGTGATGAGGAAGAACAAGAAGCCGATAATCGCCGCCATACCCTGAAGTGCTCCTGCAGAGGGTTGAGCGCCGCTTCTAACCTTAGCCGCCCCTTCCCGCCAACTTTTCCGCACTCGCGCCCCGACTGCAACCTGCGACCGGTTGACACCACCGGTCCCCCGCTCGTATGTCGCCCGCTCGCCTGCACCCGACTATTCAGTGGGGTTTGGGGGGCCGTAGCTCAGTTGGTAGAGCGCGTCGTTCGCAATGACGAGGTCAGGGGTTCGACTCCCCTCGGCTCCACCATCCTGCTTCGCGCTAGCGCGCTTCGCAGGATGGAACAGCAGGAGAAGGACCCGAAGGTCCAGATCAATCCATGACGTCCTCCCCGCCCCCCGTCGCTCCCTTTCGCGTCGCCGCCCTGTACCGTTTCGCACGGATCGGGGATCGCGAGGCCGTGCGGGGGCGGCTCGAACAGCTGTGCGCGCCGGATGTGCGCGGCATCCTGCTGGTGGCGCACGAGGGGCTGAACGGGACCATCGCCGGTCCCGCCGACGCCATCGACCGGGTGCTGGACGGCATCCGGGCCCTGCCCGGCTTCAGCGGGCTGGATGTGAAATTCGCCGACGCCGCCACCGCGCCCTTCCGGCGCATGAAGGTGCGGATCAAGGCAGAGATCGTCACCATGGGCGAGCCCGATCTGGATCCGGCGACGGAGGCCGGGACCTATGTCTCTCCCGCCGAGTGGAACGCCCTGATCGCGGATCCCGACACCATCGTCATCGACACCCGCAACGACTACGAGACCGCCATCGGCGCCTTCGCGGGCGCGGTGCAGCCCAACACCCGCAGCTTCCGCGATTTTCCGGCCTGGTTCCGCACCGAGGGCCGCGCCCTGCTGGACCGCCCCACTCCGCCCAAGGTGGCCATGTACTGCACCGGCGGCATTCGCTGCGAGAAGGCGACGGCCTTCCTGAAGGCCGAGGGCGTGCCGGAGGTCTTCCACCTGGAAGGCGGCATCCTGCGTTACCTGGAGACGGCGTCCGAGCCGGAAAGCCTGTGGCGGGGCGAATGCTTCGTCTTCGACGAGCGGGTCGCCGTCGGCCACGGCCTGTCCGACGGCAGCCACACCCTGTGCCGCGGCTGCCGCATGCCGGTGAGCGAGGCCGGACGCGCCTCGCCGCTGTACGTCGAAGGGGTCTGCTGCGAACGCTGCCATGCCACGCGCACGGTCGAGCAGCGGGATCGCTATGCGGAACGGGCGCGGCAGATGGAGATCGCCGAACAGCTGGGCATCGACCACGTCGGCGCGGTGCTGCCGGAACGCTCCAAGGCCTGATCCGACCTACTGGTCTTCGTCGAACTTGCGGTTGACCAGGTCGGCCAGGGCCTCGACGGCCTCTGCGGCGTCCTGGCCCTC
The DNA here is from genome assembly GCF_023259385.1 of Brevundimonas sp. Lineage (GTDB taxonomy): Bacteria > Pseudomonadota > Alphaproteobacteria > Caulobacterales > Caulobacteraceae > Brevundimonas. The sequence goes on from NZ_JAHFPF010000126.1 coordinate 8,396, forward strand.
GGCCTCGATGTGGACGTCGCAGCCGTTGCCGGCGCCCAGCATCAGCAGGCCCATGATCGACAGGGCGTTCACCGTCACGCCGTCGCGGGTGACGCGGATCTCGCTGTCGAAGGTCGAGGCCAGTTTCACGAACTTGGCCGAGGCGCGGGCGTGCAGGCCGCGCTGATTGCAGATGCCGACGGTCGCGGCGACGGGATCGGTCATTTCTCGCCCTGCAGCACCCAGCTGGCCACGGAGATGTATTTGCGGCCCGCGTCCTGAGCGTGGGCGACGCAGGCTTCCAGCGGCTCGCGCCCGCGCACGCTGGCCAGCTTGATCAGCATGGGCAGGTTCAGGCCGGCGATGACCTCGGCGTGGGTCTCCTCCATCACCGAGATGGCCAGGTTGGAGGGCGTGCCGCCGAACATGTCGGTCAACAGGATCACCCCGTCGCCGTCATCGACCGCGCGCGCGGCGTCGACGATGTCGCGCCGGCGGCGCTCCATATCGTCTTCGGGACCGATGCAGATGGCCGCGACCCCGCGCTGGGGGCCCACGACGTGCTCCATGGCCGAAAGGAATTCGGAGGCCAGACCCCCGTGGGTGACGATCACCAGCCCGATCATGAAGGCTTCACCAAGACTTGCGCCCCCGCGTTCCGATCGCTCCCTGAGCTGACCGCAAGCCGCGCGGAATAGCCCAACTCCGCGTCGGGTTAAAGCCGGGCGATGGCCGCCGCGACCTTTTCACCCGCCGAGGCCTCCCTCGGATCCAGCCGCAGCAGGGGCAGATCGACCCCCTCCACGCGCCGGATCGCCGGTTCCGGCAGGCGTTCAACGGGCTCCGGACCCAGTTCCACGGCCAGCACGACCCGGGCCAGATCCAGGGCGCAGGCGGGCACTACGCCGACGCCCCGCACCTCGATCTTGCCCGCGATGGTGCGCGGCGCCCGGGCATAGAGGCTGCCCGAGGCGGCGAACAAATGGGCGTAGTCGTCGGCCGCCAGCCGCCAACCGGCGCCGATCAGCCTCAGGGCCAGATCACTCTTGCCCGCGCCCGGCGGCCCGAACAGGGCGGCGGCGCGCCAGCCCCGGCCCGGGGCCCATTGCGCGACGACGGTGGCGTGAACGGGCTGGGTCATGGGCGGCGGGCTCCGGGGGCGGCGGGCAGGGCCACCTCGAAGCGGGCTCCGGCGGGGCCGCCGTCGCCGGGCCGGTTCTCCGCCCGCACCGTCCCGCCGTGAGCCTCGACGATCTGGCGCACGATCGACAGGCCGAGGCCCGAGTTGGCCCCGAAGGCCGTGCCGCGCGGACGCGAGGTGTAGAAGCGCTCGAACACGGTCTCCAGGTTCTCGGCCGGAATGCCGGGGCCGTCGTCGTCGATCCGGACATGGACCGCGCGTTCGTCGATCTCGTCGCGCAGCAGGGTCAGGCGCACCTCGCCGTCCGGCGGGCTG
>NZ_JAHFPF010000342.1 GCF_023259385.1 Brevundimonas sp.
GGACGACAGGGCGCCCAGGACGAAATACTTCAGGCCCGCCTCGGACGCCTTCAGGTCGTCGCGGTGGAAGGCGGCCAGCACATACAGGGCCAGCGAGTGCAGCTCGATGCCGACGTAGAGCGAGATCAGGTCGCCCGACGAGGCCATCATGCCCATGCCGGCCGAGGCCAGCACGATCAGGACCGGGAATTCGAAGCGCGCGATCTTGGACCGGTGCATCCAGCCGTTGCCTAGGACGATGGCGGCGGCGCTGGACAGGAAGATCACGGCCTTGCCGTAGACGGCCAGCGGATCGGCCACATAGGCGCCGTTGAAGGCCTGGCCCAGCGGGCCGGTCACGGTGACGGCGGTGGCGGCGATCAGCAGCAGCACCGACAGCCAGGACACCAGGCCGGCGCTGCGCTCGCCCGAGAAGGCGCCGACCATCAGCAGCACAAGGCCGCCGACGGCGAGCGTGATCTCGGGGGCCGAGAGTTGGAGGGCGGAAATCAGATCAGGCATCATGGTCTCAGCCACCGATCGCGAGTTGATAGGCGGACGTCAGGGCCCCGACCGAGGCGTTGGTGTAGTCCAGCACCAGCCCGGGCTGGACGCCCAGCAGCAGGGTGCCGACGATCAGCGGCGTGAAGATCAGAAGCTCGCGCTTGTCGATATCCAGGATGTCCTTGAGCTTCGGATTGGTGATCTCGCCGAACATGACGTTGCGGTACAGCGTCAGGGCGTAGACCGCCGAGAAGATCACGCCCGAGGCGGCGAACAGGGCCGTCCAGGTGGAGACCTGGTAGACGCCGGTCATGGTCAGAATCTCGCCGATGAAGCCCGAGGTCCCCGGCAGGCCGACGTTGGCCATGGTGAACATCAGGAAGATGGCGGCGAACCAAGGCATCCGGCTGGTCAGACCGCCGTAGAAGGCGATCTCGCGGGTGTGCATCCGGTCATAGACCACGCCGACGCAGAGGAAGAGCGCGCCCGAGATCAGGCCGTGGCTCAGCATCTGGAAGACCGCGCCCTGCACGCCCTGATCGTTGCCGGCGAAGATGCCCATGGTCACGAAGCCCATGTGCGCGACCGACGAATAGGCGATCAGCTTCTTGATGTCGGTCTGACGGAAGGCGACCAGCGAGGTGTAGACGATGGCGATGGCCGACAGGGTGAAGACCAGCGGCGCGAACATCTTGGGCGCGTCCGGGAACATCGGCAGGTTGAACAGGATGAAGCCGTAGCCGCCCATCTTCAGCAGGACGCCGGCCAGGATGACCGAGCCCGCCGTCGGCGCCTGAACGTGGGCGTCGGGCAGCCAGGTGTGCACCGGCCACATCGGCATCTTCACCGCGAACGAGGCGAAGAAGGCGAGCCACAGGATCGGCTGCGCGGTCGGCGAGAAGGCGAATTCCTTGAGCGCCGGGATGCTGGTGGTGCCGGCGGTATGCGCCATCCACAGCATGGCCAGGAACATCAGGACCGATCCCAGCAGGGTGTACAGGAAGAATTTGTACGCCGCGTAGATGCGGTTCGCCCCGCCCCACACCCCGATGATGATGAACATCGGGACCAGGGTGCCTTCGAAGAAGATGTAGAACAGGAACAGGTCCAGCGACGTGAACACGCCGATGACCAGCGTCTCCAGCACCAGGAAGGCGATCATGTAGTCGCTGACGCGGTCCTTGATCGAGTTCCAGCTGGCCAGGATGCAGATCGGCATCAGGAAGGCGGTCAGCAGGACGAACAGGATCGAGATCCCGTCCACGCCCAGGTGATACTGCGCGCCCGCGAACCAGACGTAGCGTTCGACGAACTGATAGGCGGCGCTGGACTGGTCGAAGTTCGCGACCAGCACGACCGAGACGGCCAGCGTCACCAGGGTGGTGACCAAGGCGATCCAGCGCGCGGCGCTGTCCACCGAGCCCTTGCCCAGCAGGCGGGTCAGCAACAGCAGGCCCGCGCCGACCAGCGGCAGGAAGGTGACGACGCTCAGGATGTAAGGGATCTGAGGCATGATCAGGCTCCCCACGCGGAGATGGCGAAGGCCAGGAACAGGCAGAGACCGATGAGCATCACGAACGCATAGAAGTAGACATAGCCGGACTGGAAGCGGGCGAGCCCGCCGGCGAACTTACGCGACAGCCAGGCGAAGCCGTTCGGCCCTCCCCCGTCGATGATCTTCACGTCGCCGATCTTCCAGAAGAAGTCGCCCAGCGCCTTGGCGCCCTTGACGAACACGAACTGGTACAGCTCGTCGAAGTACCACTTGTTGTACAGGAAGGCGTGGACCACGCCGCCACGATCGGCCATCCGGCGCGCCATGCCCTCCTTGAGGACATAGAGCCAGAAGGCGGCGAAGGTGCCGACCAGGGTCATGACCAGCGGCGACCACTTCACCCAGGTCGGAACCGAGTGGGCGTCGTGCAGGACGTGGTTGTGCGGGCCCGAGAAGATCGCGGCCTTCCAGAACTCGCCCTCGTGGTGCCCGATGAAGAAGGGCGCGAAGACGAAACCGGCGGCCACGGCGCCGACCGACAGGGCCAGCAGCGGAACCAGCATGATCCACGGGCTCTCGTGCGGCTTCAGCGGGCCGTGGTGGCCGTGGTCGTCATGAGCGTGATCGTCATGCGCGTCCGGCTCGGAGTGGGTCTCCAGCTGGGCGTGCGAGGCGTGGTCGTCATGCGCGTGCGCATGATCGTCGTGGTGCTCGTCCTTCCACACCGGCTTGTTGTGGAAGGTCATGAACACCAGGCGCCACGAATAGTAGGC
>NZ_JAHFPF010000127.1 GCF_023259385.1 Brevundimonas sp.
CGTCATCGCGGTCAACGCCCTGTGGGCGATCGAGAGCGTCATGACCCTGGTGCTGGGCTGGCTGCAGCCGAACGCGCTGGGCGTCGCCTTCGTCCTGGCTCAGGCGGCGGCGGTGGCGGTCTTCGCCGGCCTGCAGGTCTTCGCGATCCGGGGCGCCCGTCAGGCGGCCTGATCGTCGGCGCCGTCGACCCAGGCCTGCAGCAGGCTGCGGGCGATGGCGATCTTCGGCGGAGCCTTGATCGAGGGATGGCGGCCGGCCAGCACGTCGGCCGCCTCCTGCCGTGTCAGCCAGGCCACCGCCTCCAGCTCCGTCTGGTCCGGCCGGGCGTCGTCCGAATCCACGTCGGCGAACAGGCCGATCATCAGCTGGGACGGGAAGGGCCAGGGCTGGCTGGAGTGATAGCGGACCGCCGTCACCGTCAGGCCGGCCTCCTCCTCGATCTCGCGGGCGCAGCCTTCCTCGATGGTCTCGCCGGGCTCCAGGAACCCCGCCAGCGCCGACATCCGGCCCTCCGGCCAGGCCGCCTGGCGGCCCAGCAGACATTTCGGCTCCGGCCCGCCCTTGTAGATCGCCAGCATGATGGTGACCGGATCGACGCGGGGGAAATGCTCGGTCCCGCAGGCCGGGCAGATGCGCTTCCAGCCGCCCGAGGCCGTGTCGCTGGCCTGGCCGCAGGCGGCGCAGAAGCCGTGCCGCGCGCGCCAGTCGAACAGGCTCTTGGCCAGTCCGGCCATGGCCGCGTCGGCGTCCGACAGCATGCCCGCCGCCTCGCGCATCTCGGGGAAGACGCCCAGCCCCTGCAGCGGCCCGGCCGTCGGATCGACCGGCCCCTCGACCTCGACGGCGAACACCGGGGCCGCCTTCCACAGGCCGAGAAAGACCTCGCGATCCGGGACCACGGCCCGGGCGTGGTTCAGCGCCAGCCATTGCAGGCGCGGTCCCTCGGCATGGTCCTCGACCAGCGGCTTGCCCTGCCACATGACCAGCGCCAGCGCTTCGGGATTGGCCGCCTGCTCGATCAGCCATTCGGGATCGTTGCGCCGGTCACCCGCCCGATCGAGCGGATTGCCGGCGAAGGTGTTCAGGGCGGGGAGGGGCATGGCGGTGTTCTAGCAAGGCGGCGCTTGCATCCGCGAGCCGGAATCGTCATATCCCCGATCGGAGATCGCGGGCGAAGGCTTCGCCAATCTGGTCAGGGCCGGAAGGCAGCAGCCACAACGAATTCCCCTTCGGGTCGCGGTCTCCACCTTCTCCACATTGTTGAGTGCGCGAACGCTCGCGACGCGGTCGCACGCTGCTTGAACGCAATTCCTTTCCCTTGGAGGAGGGGACGGCCGGCGAAGCCGGTGGTGGGGGCGCTGGACGCACATCCGCCCTCCCGGAATCTCTTCGCCCACGCTAAGACAATCCCATGAGCGACATCGACCCGAGTCTCGAAGGCCCCCCGTGGGACGAGGACGCCCCGGACGGGGCGGCGGAAGAGCGCGACCCCAATACCGAGGACATGTTCGGCGCTCCGCCCGTGGCTCCCGAGTCCGAGAAGGAGGTCGCCCTGGCCGAGGCCGCCGCGCCTTCGCCGCCGAAGCCCGCGCTCGCGGCCGACCAGCCGGCGCATGAGAACGACGGCGCCGCCTATCAGGTGCTGGCCCGCAAATACCGGCCGCGCACCTTCGAGGACCTGATCGGCCAGGAGGCCATGGTCCGCACCCTGACCAACGCCTTCGCCACCGGCCGCCTCGCCCACGCCTTCATGCTGACCGGCGTGCGGGGGGTCGGCAAGACGACCACGGCCCGCCTGCTGGCCCGCGCCCTGAACAACGAGACCGACGCCATCGACCGGCCCTCGCTGGAGCTGACCGCCCACGGCCGGCACGACGCCGCCATCATGGCCGGCCAGCACATGGACGTCATGGAGATGGACGCGGCGTCGCACACCGGCGTCAACGACATCCGCGACATCCTGGAAAGCGTCCGCTACGCCCCGGTCGAGGCCCGCTACAAGGTCTACGTCCTGGACGAGGTCCACATGCTGTCGACGCAGGCGTTCAACGCCCTGCTGAAGACGCTGGAGGAGCCGCCGCCCCACGCCAAATTCATCTTCGCCACCACCGAGATCCGCAAGGTGCCGGTGACCATCCTGTCGCGCTGCCAGCGCTTCGACCTGCGCCGGGTCGAGCCCGAGATCCTGGTCGAGCACCTAGGCCGCGTCGCCGACCGCGAGGGCATGAAGATCGAGCAGGAAGCCCTGGCCCTGATCTCGCGCGCCGCCGAGGGCTCGGTCCGCGACGGCCTCAGCCTGCTGGATCAGGCCCTGGTCCAGGGCGAGCGCGGCGAGACGGTCAAGACCGAGATCGTGCGCGACATGCTCGGTCTGGCCGACCGCACCCAGACCATCGCCCTGTTCGAATCCATCATGGCGGGCCGCACGCCCGAGGCGCTGGAGCTGTTCCGCACCCTGTATGGCTACGGCGCCGATCCGGTGCAGGTGACCAACGACCTGCTGGAGCATTGCCACGCCGCCTCGGTGGCCAAGATGCTGGGCCCCAACGCCACCCGCCTGCCCAATGATCAGGCCCAGAAGCTGACGGCGCTGGGCGCGGTCATCTCGGCGGGCACGCTGGCCCGGGTCTGGCAGATGCTGCTCAAGGCGCTGGACGAGGTCCGGCGCGCGCCCAATCCCGCCGACGCGGTGGAGATGGCCATCATCCGCCTGGCCTATGCGGCCGACCTTCCGGGACCGGAAGAGGCTCTGAAGGCCCTGCGCGACGGCGACCCCGTCGGCGGCGGCTCGGCCCCGCGCGGCGGTGGGGGCGGCGGGGGAGGCGGCGGCGCCCAAGCCAGTTTGGGGGCCCAGCTGGCCGCCCGCCCGGTCGCGGCCCCGGCCCTGCCCGATCCCCAGTCCTTCGAACAGGTCGTGGCCCTGATCGGCGAGAAGCGCGAAGTCGGCCTGCAGATGGACGTCCAGCGCTTCGTCCGCCCCGTGGCCTTCAAGCCCGGCGCCATCACCTATGAGAGCGTGCAGGGCGCGCCGATCGACCTGGCCCGCAAACTGTCCGCCCGGCTCAGGGAATGGACCGGCCGCACCTGGCTGATCGCCGCCAACGGCCAGGGCGGCGGCGAGACCATCATCGAGATCGACCGCCGCAAACGCTCGGAAGAGCGCGCCGAGGTCGAGGCCGATCCCTTCGTCAAGGCGATCATGGAGGCCTTCCCCGGCGCGAAGATCGGCGAGATCCGCACGACCGCCGCGCCGGTGGACCTGCCGGTCATCCCGGACGAGGCGGACGACGAGGACTAGGTAAGGCGGGAGGCAGGGACTGCTTTCGACCCATTGCGGACGTTCGATCGCTGGCTGATGATTGGCCTATGAAGCTTGGTTTCACGTGTCCGGTTTGTGGTTTTCACGACGCCAGGCTGCCGTCCTTCGAGGACGGGCAGAACGCTTGGTATCAAGAAATCTGCCCATCTTGCGGGACTCAGTTCCGCTACGACGATGGGGTGTTGAGCCACAATGTCTTGCGGCGCCGGTGGATTGAGGCAGGAGCAAAGTGGTGGTCCCCTCATCCTCCCCCTGACGGCTTCAACGGCATGAAGCAATTACGCAAGGCAGGCTTGGCACCTGAATAGTGGAGTCCGCTTTCTAGCCCAGTGGGGTGGTCGGCTCCCGACCCGTTGCCGACTTTAGGTTGGGCTGCCGATCACTTCGAGGACCTTGCCGAACCCCACTACCTTCGCACCCTCTTGGATGGTCCACTCACTGCCAGCATGGATTTCAGCGGCAAGGCGCGGCCATGACCAGAACGAGATAGGCGTCTCAATCGACTGCCCCGGCAGCACTTCGACACCCTCTGGCAGATCAATGAAGCCGATGGTCATCTCGCGGTTACCAGGCCCGAAGAAGTTGTGGTTTGGCCGATAACTCCCCCGGATTGGACCGGTTCGTCCTCCGTCGCCGGTCGCCAACAAAGTCACGGACGCGACGACTTTTATGAACTCGCCCTGCCCAAACCGATCCTGAAAAACGTAAGGGGTCATGATGCCAAGATAGCCGTCCGGCGATGATCTGGGCAGACGGCACATAAGTCCGCTTTCCACCCATTGCGGCCTTCGAATGCGCCCGCTCTTGGGCTGGCCGGCGACAGCCCGGAACACGGGTCATCCCTCGCACCGCAGCGGTGATCCGGACGCTCGCTCCTGAAACGCGAGACGCCCGGAAGCTGCGTCAGCAGCTGTCCGGGCGACAGTCGGAAGAGAGCTCCATGCCTGCCCGGTTCTCCGCTTCGCTTCGGCCGGGATGACAAGAGCCTCGACGGCTACTGCCTCACAAGATCTCCGAAGCCTCTTCGAACGCCAGCCGCGGCGAGCGCGGGAACAGGTTTTCGTCCGAGCCGTAGCCGATGTTCATGATGAAGTTCGGCTCGACGTTCGAGTCCGGGAAGAACTCGGCCTTCACGGCGGCCGGGTCGAAGCCCGACATCGGGCCGACGTCCAGCCCCAGCGCCCGCGCGGCCAGGATCATGTATCCGCCCTGAAGCGAGGCGTTGCGGAAGGCGCTCTCGCGGCGCATCGCTTCATCGGCGAACCAGTCCTTCGCGCCCGGCGCGTGGGGGAACAGCGTCGGCAGGTGCTCGGGGAAATCCAGGTCCTGGCCGACGATCACCGTCACCGGCGCCTGCGCGGTCTTGGCCTGGTTGCCTTCCGCCATCAGCGGCACGAGGCGCGCCTTCGCCTCCGGCGAGGTCACGAAGACAAAGCGAGCGGGGGTGTTGTTCACCGCCGTCGGGCCGAATTTGGTCAGGTCGTACAGCTTGCGCAGCAGCGCCTCGGACACCGGACGGTCAGTCCAGGCGTTGCGGGTGCGGGCTTCGGTGAAGAGTTGCGCCAGCGCCGCTTCGTTAAGCGGGGCGTCGCGGTCGGGCAGAGCGTCAAAGGCCATCGTGTGGTCCCTCCAGGCATAGAACTGCAACAGCAGCGGGTGCTAAATAGGAGGGCCTGAAGGCGGCGCCAAGGGCTCTGGAACACTTTCTGTTGCAGATGGCGGATCCGTCATTTCGCCGCCCCCTGTCGCCGGGCGCGCGAACCGCTTATCTAGGGGCCATGAAAGACCTCAACGCCCTGATGCAACAGGCCGCGCAGATGCAGCAAAGGCTGCAGGACGCCCAGGCCAAGATGGCTGAAACCTCCGCCTCCGGCAGTTCCGGCGGCGGCCTCGTCACCGTGGCCCTGAAGGGGCCGGGCGACATCACCGCCGTGACCATCGACGACAGTCTGATGGTCCCCGGCGACACCGAAATCCTCGCCGACCTGATCGTCGCCGCCCACGCCGACGCCAAGCGCCGGCTGGACGAGGTCAACGCCGCCCTGATGCGCGAGGCCGCCGGTCCGATGGCGGGGATGAACATTCCCGGCATGCCCAAGCTGTTCTGATGCACGGCGGGGAGGGGACCACATGCCCGTGCTGCGGCTACCGCACGCTCGCTGAGGGCTGGGGCTCGTTCCAAGTCTGCCCCATCTGCTGGTGGGAAGACGACGGGCAGCAGCTGGCCAACCCCCTTCTGCGCGACGGCGCCAATTCAGTCAGCCTGGCCGAGGCGCAGCTGTATTTCATCAGCGCCGGGGTCAGCGATCCCCGCTTCTCAGCCCACGTCCGCGCGCCCGCCGAAGACGAGCCGGATCCCGAATGGCGGCCGCTCGAGAACGGCCGCGACATGCAGGGCGGCCCGATCATGACGGCCGCCGAACCCTACTGGCTGCGCACCTGATGGCCGCCTCCGCCGGACCCGAGATCGAGCGGCTGATCAGCCTGCTGGCCAAGCTCCCGGGCATGGGGCCCCGCTCGGCCCGCCGCGCCGCCCTGGCCCTGCTCAAGAAGCGTGACCAGCTGCTGGTCCCGCTGGCCGCCTCCCTGGCGGAGACGGCGGAGAAGGTGTCGTCCTGCTCGGTCTGCGGCGCGCCGGACACCCGCAACCCCTGCTCCATCTGCTCGGACGGGTCCCGCGACAACGGCCTGATCTGTGTGGTCGAGGAGGCCGGCGCCCTGTGGGCCATGGAGCGGTCGGGGGCCTTCCGGGGCAAGTATCACGTGCTGGGCGGCCTGCTGTCGGCGCTGGACGGGGTCGGCCCTGACGCCCTGCGCATCGCCGAGCTGGTCGGGCGCGTGCGCGGCGGCGAGACCCGCGAGGTCGTCCTGGCCCTGCCCGCCACCGTCGACGGCCAGACCACCGCCCACTACATCGCCGAGCGACTGGCGGGCGGCCAGGTCGAGATCACCAGCCTGGCCCGCGGCGTCCCCGTCGGCGGCGAGCTGGACTGGCTGGACGACGGCACCATCGTCCAGGCCCTGCGGGCGCGACGCCCGGCCTGACGGGCATTCGACATTCCCCTGAAGCGGGAATTTCTTGACTCAAATACCGTCAAGGTTGAGCCTCCCGTCGGGCCGCAGTGGCCCTTGTAGGAGGTTTCATGTTGAAGACGATCGCGCTTACCGCCGCCCTCGCCCTTTCGGCACTTGTCGCCCCGCTTCCCGGATCCGAGGCCCAGGCCGCCCGGGAGACCTACCGTCAGTGCATGTTCAACGCGTTCAACGCCTGCATTCCTCAGGGGCCGCTCGGGCCCCAGCTTCCGGATCCGGGTTCGCCGGAGGAGGCCGCCTACGAGGCGTGTATGGCCAGCTGGACGGCCTACTGCGAGACTTTGCCGGACGCGCCCTGACTTCGGCTCCGGCCTCGTGCTGACGCGGCGGCTCCTCACGGGGCCGCCGTTTTTATTTGAGGGTGCGCCCGTTTCTGACGTCCCGGCGGCCTATCGTGCCCTAATGGACCCTCACCCACGCCTGATCAGGACGCTTCGGACGCATCGGACGGTGTTTTTCACAGTCCGGAATGGCCGCCGCCGCCGACTCCGGATAAGGAACGGAGCATGAACGCCTCGCTCGTCGCCGCCCTCGCCGCCTCCGTCGTCGCCCTCATCGCCCTCGCATGGGCGGTGATGGAGCGTCGCCGCGCGGCCGCCTCGGACGCCCGCGCCTGGGACCTGTCGCAGCGCTTCGCCGCCACCGAGGCCCGTCTGCACTATGCGGAGGACCAGGCCGCCACCCAGACCGCCCTGCTCCAGGCCCAGGCGAGGGAGCAGGCCGACACGGTGGCCGAGACGCTGCTGAAGCGCACCGACGAGACCTTCCACACCCGCGAGCTGATGGCCCAGCAACGGATGGAGGCCCAGCTCAAGCCGGTCGCCGAAACCCTGCTGAAATTCCAGGAGCAGGTCGCGGCTCTCGAGAAGACCCGCGTCGAAGAGACCGGCGGACTCAAGGAGCAGCTGGCCCAGCTGATGACCGCCTCCAGCGCCACCCGCGACGAGGCGCGCAAGCTGACCGAGGCCCTGCGCGGCAACACCGGCCGCCGCGGCCGCTGGGGCGAGCAGACCTGCCGCAATGTGCTGGAGGCCGCCGGCATGGCGGGCCGCTTCGATTTCGAGGAACAGTCCTCCTACGCCGACGAGGAAGGGCGCCAGAAACGCCCCGACTTCATCGTCCGCATGCCCGGCGGCGGCATGTTCATCATCGACGCCAAGGTCCCCCTGACCTTCGACGATCCCGCCGACGGCGACGAGGAGGCGCAGGCGCGGGCGTCTTCGATCCGGATCGCGGCCAGCATGAAGACCCACGCGCGCCAGCTGGCCTCCAAGGCCTATCAGGACCAGTTCAAGCCCAGCCCGGACGTTGTCGTTATGTTCGTTCCGGGCGAGTCCTTCCTCGCCGCCGCCCTGGACCACGAACCCGAACTGATCACCCAGGCCATGGCCTCGCGCGTGCTCATCGCGACCCCCACCACCCTGTTCGCCCTGTGCAAGGCCGTCGCCTACGGCTGGCGCGCCGAGGAGCAGGCCAAGAACGCCGAGGAGGTCGCGAAGCTGGGCAAGGAGCTCTACAAGCGCCTTTCGGTCATGGGCGGCCATGCCGCATCGGTCGGAAAGGCGCTGGAAGCCGCCGTGGGCCGCTACAACCAGTTCGTCGGGTCGCTGGAAAGCCAGGTCATGGTCTCGGCCCGTCGCTTCGAGGACCTGCACGTCGACCACGAGGGCAAGGACATCCCCGAGCTCGCCCCCGTCGAACAGGCGCCCCGCACCCTCAGCCGCCCCGAACTCACCGACAGCGCCCGCCTCAGCCTGACCGAAGGCGGCTGAGACCGGTCCCGGCGCCGATTGACAAGGGCGCTTGACACCTCTCGCTGGTGATGTAAAACACCCTTGTCAAACAGACAGGGGAGCTTGTCATGCCGTCCGCCAAACCCAAACGCCCCCTGACCGGCGTCGCCGCCTTCGGCCTCGTGTTCGGGCTGTCCATCCTCGTCGGCGTCTTCGCTGGCGTCGGCAGCGTATTCGCCGGCGAGGTTCCCGGCGCGCCGGGACTGGCCGCGTCGCTGGCCGTCAACGGCGCCGCCATGGCCGCGGCCCTGTTCCTCTGCGTCTGGTGGTGGCGCCGGATCGACGAGGCCGCGCGCGAGGCCCACAAATGGGCCTGGTGGTGGGGCGGCTGCTCCGGCGCGCTCGTCGGCGGCGCCCTCCTGCTGACCGCCCTGCACCGGGACGGCGACCTGGGGCTCGGCGCCATGGCGCCCAACGACGTCCTGGTCGCGGGCATGAGCCTGATGTTCACCTGTCAGGTGGTGGGCTACTGCATCGCCTGGGCGGTGTGGTGGGCGAAGCGTCGGTGAGGACCCTGTCATGAACAACCGTCTCAAGGTGCTGCGCGCCGAGCGCAACTGGAGCCAGGCCGATCTGGCGGATGCGCTGGGCGTCTCCCGCCAGACCGTCAACGCGCTCGAGACCGGCCGCTATGACCCGTCCCTGCCGCTGGCCTTCAAGATCGCCAGGGTCTTCGACCAGCCCATCGAATCCATCTTCTCGGAATAGGAGCCTGCGATGTCCGGCCTCTTCCCCGCCTCCACGCCCGAATGGGCCCGCCAGCTGAGCAAGGCCGTCCTCGCGGGCGCCGTCTTCGGCGCCGTCGGCTACGCCGTCGGCCAGTTCGCCGCCAAGCTCTTCCCCGGCCTCGAGCCGGACCTGCCCGACCTGCGCTGGGCCGACATCGTCGCCGGCCTGGTCGCCGCGGTGCTCCTGGTCAGCTGCCTCGGCACGGCCATCACCTCCTTCTATCGCCGGAGCCTGGGCCGCGTCCTCAAGCTGGAAGGTCCGGCCGGCGATGACGAGGTCCGCGACGCCCGCAGGCAGTCCGCCGTCCTGGGCCTGTCGGGGATCATCATGATCCTGCCGATGATCCTCTCCGGCCTGGCCTTGCCGGTGACCGCCTCCCTCGCCGGGATCGGCCTTCTGCTGGTGCTGCACACGGCGCTGAACCTGCGCCTCTACCGCTCGGTCGACGAGCTGTTCCGCCGCGTGGTGGTCGAGGCCGGCGCCCTGACCTTCTGGCTGGGACAGGGCCTGCTCTTCATCTGGGCCGCCGCCGAACGCCTGGCGGTCGCCCCGCCGCTCACCGCCTGGGACATCTATGTCGTCCTGATGAGCGTCTACCTCATCGTGTCGATGGTCGTGACCTTCCGCCGCGGCCTCGCCTGATCCCCGCCTCCCCGATCCAGCCCTTCTCCAGGAGACCGTTCCGATGACGCTCGCTTCGCACCTGAAATCCACCGCCGCCCTGACCGGCCGCACCGTCTTCGGCCTCGCCGCAGGGCTGGGCCTGGCCGCCGCCATCGCCTTCCAGCCCGCTCCGGCGCTGGCCCAGGCTGCGGCTCCCGCCGCTCCCGCCGTCGCCGCCGCGCCCC
>NZ_JAHFPF010000128.1 GCF_023259385.1 Brevundimonas sp.
CCGCGCCCACGTCCGTTTCTGACGCAGGCGCATGCCAGACTCCGCCGGTCGGAGGCTGCAACAGGGGACATCGGACATGCAGGAGACTTCACGGCGGCGGTTGCCGCGCACGCGCTATGTGACGGCCAGTCCGGAGACCTGGGGGCTGATCCGGGGCGCCTATCTGTCAGGGATGTCGGCGCCGGCGGTGGCGGCGCGGTTCGGGGTGTCTGAGACCTCGATCCGGCGGCGCGCCGGGCGCGAGGGCTGGACCAAGGCCGCCTTCGCCGCCCGCGTCACGCCCTGGCTCGTCCCGCCCGGCGCGCGGGCCATCGCCCGGTCCGCTGAGGCCGCCGCCGGGCCCGGCGCCGCCGATCCGGAGGTCGCGCGCGAGGCGCCGGTGATGGATCACTGGCGCGCGCCCCTGACCATCCGGCCCGACGACCTGGCGCGCAAGGCGCTGGCCGGGGCCATGTCGGCGCTCAAGGCGGGGGAGGGGCTCAATGCGCTCCGGCTGGCCCGGGCCGCCGCCGAGATCGCCCGGCTGGACGCCGTTCTCGACTGGGTCGACGAGGATCTGGCCGACAGCGAGGCCAATGCCGAGTTCCGCTTCCAGCAGATGCAGACCTTCATCCGGGAACGCGCCCTCAACCTGGCCGAAGACCTCTTCGCCGGCCGCGACCTGCCCGAGCAGTACAGGGCGCTGAAGGCCGACCTCGAACGCCGCCGCGCGGTCCAGGCGGAGATCGACCGGGGCGCGGGCGTGTCGGGATGACAGGGTTTCGGGATTTTCCGATGACAGGCGCCATCTCACCCTCACCCTCGGAGGAGGGTCGTCGCGCAGCGACCGGACGGGGAGGAAGAGGCTGCGCGAAGCGCCAGGCCGCGTCGGGTCGGGAGGTCCCGCAGGGCCGACGGTCCGCGGCCCAAAAAGAAAGGCGCGGAGGCTTTCGCCGCCGCGCCCGTTCTGTTCGACGTGGATGTCGATCCTTAGAGGATCTTCAGGTCCACGGCCGAGGTCTTGCCGCGCTGGGATTCCAGCTCGTATTCGACCTTGGCGTTTTCATCGAGGCCCGCGAGGCCGGCCTTCTGAACCGCGGTGATGTGGACGAAAACGTCCGAGCCGCCGCCATCAGGCTGAATGAAACCGAAACCCTTGGTCGGGTTGAACCACTTGACCGTGCCGGTCGCCATAATGCGTCTCCGTAAACGCGCTTTCCAGGCGGATGCCCCGACGGGGTCATCCGTCAGCCCATCTGGACAAGCTCGTTCCGTAAGAAGGAGCGGTGCACGGGTGTGGAGGCCGCGCGAAATCCGGACTGCGGGCGAAGTTCTCTCCCGCAAAACCGGACTGGTCAACAGCAAAGAGATTCGTTCGCAAGGCGAACATTATGAGCGGGGTTTAACCACACAGGCCGCGCGGGGCGCCGTCGAGGTGCAGGTGGTCCTTGTGCGCCTCATTGTAGTCCGGGGTCAGAACGGTCGAGAAGACCCGGCAGCCGCCGTCCTTCAGGCGGTGCAGGAAGCGGGCCCCGGGCTCCCCCGCCTGGCCCTGGCCGGTCCAGTCATTGGCCACGGAGACGGTGCGGCCGTCCTCCAGGGTCACGCCGGCGACGTCCAGGGCGTTGGCGCGGGCGTGCTCGCTGGGCCGGTCCTGGGGCTTGTCGGAGTTGTAGATGCGGCGGCAGGCGTAGGAGCCGTAGTTGTCGACCCGGGCGACCTTCGAGCCGAGGATCTCCTGCGCGGCGGGGCGCAGCACCTGCCGGTCCCAGATGACGTAGCGGACCGCCAGCGGGCACTGCATGACCAGGCCGCCGGGCGCCAGGGGGGTGATGTCGCCGCCGGTGATGCGCACGGCGCCGCGCACGACGCAGAAGCCGCCGTCGTCGCGGTCGGGCGCGCGCTCCACGGTGACGCCCGCGTCGCGCAGGATCTGGATGCAGGCGTCGGTGACGGCGGCGACCTCCTCCGGGGCGGAGACGCGGGTCAGCTCGAAGTCGTCGACCTTGGCGGCGGTGGCCTGGCCGATGGGGTGGCTGAGGTCCAGCGGCTTCCACGGCAGGTCCTGGGCCGGGGCGAAGGCGTTCAGCAGGGCGAAGGCCGCGCAGACGCCCAGCGCGGCCTCCCACATCAGGTTCCAGAAATCGGCGAAGTCGCGCTGCATGCCCGCACAGCGTTAACCGGCCCGGGCGGTTCGGCAAAGGGCGATCCGGGGGCGCGGTTGCAACGGCCCGCAAGCTTGGGCGTTGCATTGCCCGACGCGCCATGGCGGCGCAGGGTGGGGTCATGGCCAAGAGCAAGGAAGACTACGACGACACGCTGGAGCGGCTCCAGATCGCGATCGTCGACACCCAGGCGTGGACGATCGACAACGGCCGGCGGACGCTGATCGTGTTCGAGGGGCGGGACTCGGCGGGCAAGGACGGGGCGATCAAGCGCCTGACCGAATACATGTCGCCGCGGCAGACGCGGGTCGTGGCCCTGCCCAAGCCGACCGACCGCGAGACGACCCAGTGGTATTTCCAGCGCTACGTCGGCCACCTGCCGGCGGCGGGCGAGACGGTCATCCTGAACCGCTCCTGGTATAACCGCGGCGGGGTCGAGCCGGTGATGGGCTTCTGCACCCCGGCGCAGCACGAGCAGTTCCTGAAGGACGCGCCGCGCTTCGAGCGGATGCTGGCCGACGACGGGGTGACGATCATCAAGCTGTGGCTCGACATCTCCAAGGACGAGCAGGCCAAGCGGCTGGGCGAGCGGATCGAGGATCCGCTGAAGCGGTTCAAGGTGTCCTCGCTGGACGCCGAGGCGCAGGCGCGCTGGGACGCCTATAGCGCGGCCCGCGATCGCATGCTGGACGAGACCGACAGCAAGCACGCGCCGTGGAGCGTGGTGGCCACCGACGACAAGAAGACCGCGCGGCTGAACATCATCCGCCACATCCTGCGGACCATCGGCGGGCCGGGCGCCAAGGTCGAGGCGCCGGACAAGGCCGTGGTCTTCTCGCCGGCGAAGAACACCGACGGGCTATTCCGCTAGAAGCCCAGCTCCGCGCGCAGGGTGGCGGGGGCCAGCCCCTCGGACCGCAGGTGGGCCAGGGTGACGGAGCCGTCGCGCTTGGCGTAGCGGCGGCCGTCCTCGCCGGTGATCAGCCGATGATGGCGATAGACCGGCGTGGGCCAGCCCATCAGGGCCTGGATCAGGACCTGGATATGGGTCGCCTCGAACAGGTCCTGCCCGCGGATGACGTGGGTGACGGCCTGCAGGGCGTCGTCATGGGTGACGGCCACATGATAGGCGGTCCCCGCGTCCTTGCGGGCCACGACCACGTCGCCGGCGGTTTCGGGCCGGGCGCGGATCAGGCCGCGGTCGCCGTCGCCCTCCTCGACGAAGACCAGGGCGTCCCAGGCGCGGGCGCCGAGCGTCTCGCGGGCGCGGTCCAGCGACAGCCGCCAGGCGAAGGGACGGCCCTCCGCCAGCAGGGCGGCTTCCTCGTCGGCGGGATGCGGGCCGGGCCGCACCGCCTCCGCCGCGCCGTGCGGGGCGTCCCCGATGGCGTCCAGAATCTCCTTGCGGGTGCGGAAGCAGCGGTACAGCAGGCCGCGCCGGTCCAGGGCGTCCACCACCGTGGCGTAGTCGGCCAGGTGTTCCGATTGACGCCGCACCGGCGCGTCCCAGTCCACCCCCAGCCAGGCCAGGTCCTCGAGGATCCCGGCGTCGAACTCGGGCCTGCAGCGGGTGGGATCGATGTCCTCGATCCGCACCAGGAAGCGCCCGCCGGCCGCCCGGGCCGCGCGCCAGGCGGTCAGGGCCGAGAAGGCGTGGCCCTTGTGCAGCCGTCCGGTCGGAGAGGGGGCGAACCGGGTGATCATGCGGCGCGCGCCTCAGACCCTTTGCAGGGCGCCCGCGGCCAGGGCGGCTTCGACCCCCGCGCGGATGTCGGCCTCGGAGACGAAGTCGAAGCGGGCGACGGCGTCCTCGACGGCGAACTGGCGCTCGAACTGCATCCACTCATAGCTCACCTGCACGCCGGTGGAGGCGCGGGGGAAGGGTCGGCCCGTGATCCGGCACAGCGTCACCGGCTTGCGCTCGGGCAGGCTGAAGCCAGAGGGGCGGGCGACCAGCTGGGTCTGGGTCATGGCCACCTCGTCGAGGAAGGCCGGCGAGGCGGACAGGGCGGCGAGCAGCTCGCCCAGCTCCTTGAGCCGCCGTCCGAGGGCGGCGCCGCCGTCGCGCGAGGCGGGCGGCAGATAGGCCCGGAAGGCGGTGTTCTGCATGGCGGCGTTGTCGAGCAGCTTGAGCAGGATCCGGCCGTAGAGCGGCGCGACGGAGAAGGTCACGTGCAGCGACCCGCCGTCCTGGGCGAGGGCGTCGTGATACCAGCCGCGCGGCAGGTAGAGGACGTCGCCGGGCTTCATGACGACCTTCTGGATCACCGGCCCACGCGTCTGCTCGAAATAGCGGCGGGTCTCGGCGTTGTCCGGCAGGGGATCGACGGGGTTGGCCGCGCGGCCCTGATACAGGTTCCAGACCTTCTCGCCCTCGGTGTGGATCACGAAGACGTCGTGGTTGTCGTAGTGGGTGCCGAACGCCTGCACGCCCTGGAACGAGCAATAGACATTGGCCCCGACCCTGGCGCCGAAGGCCTCGCCCAGCGCGGCGGTGATCGCGGTCAGGGGCGGGTGCAGGTACATCACGTCGTTGGCGACCAGGCTGGCGCCCGTGGCCAGCAGCATCTCGACCTTCGCCGGCACGGGCCGCGGGATCGCGCCCTCCATCGTCGTCAGCGTCGTGCAGTACTGTTCGGGCGGCACGGCCTGATGGTTCATCATCAGGCGAAGGGTGTTGGCCGACCAGGTGGTGGTGCGGTCCAGCATGGCGTTGAAGTCGGCCCAGGCCAGGACCTGCCGCTTGCGGCGATCATCGCCCGCCGGGACGTGCAGCGGTTTCCGGTCATCATAGTCCGCGAAGAATTGCGCGGGCGTGATCGGGTGCAGAAGATCGTCCAGGGTAAACATGCCAAACGATTAGATCGCCCGCATAAGCCTGTCGATGAGGTCCCATGCCCGTTCCGCCCGACCCCGCGCAGATCGCCGCCGCCCGCGAAGCGCTGGTCGCGCTCGACCCCGCCCTGGGCGAGGCGCACCAGCGCCTGCCGGTGTTCGAATGGCGGCAGAGGACCGGCGGTTTCGAGGGCCTGTTCCGGATGATCGTGGAGCAGCAGGTCTCCGTGGCCTCGGCGAACGCCATCTGGAAACGGGTGGTGGACGGGCTGGGAGGCGTGGTCACGCCGGAGCGCGTGCTGGCCGCGGACATCGAGACGCTGCGATCCTTCGGCCTGTCGATCCAGAAGGCCACCTACGGCCACGAGATCGCCCGCGCCCACGTCGAGGGGCGGATCGACTTCGATCATCTTGAGACCCTGTCGGACGACGAGGCGGTGGCCCGGCTGGTGGCCATCAAGGGCGTCGGGCGATGGACGGCCGAGACCTTCCTGATGTTCTGCGAGGGGCGTATGGACGTCTTCCCCGGCGGGGACATCGCCCTGCAGGAAGCGATGCGCTGGGCGGACGGCGCGCCGCTGCGGCCCCGCGAAAAGGAGGCCAATCGCCGGGCCGAGGCGTGGAGCCCGCACCGCAGCGTCGCCGCCCATCTGCTGTGGGGCTGGTACGGCGCGGTGAAGCGGGGCGAGATCGCGCTGGAGAACCCGCCCGCGTAGAGCGAAACCGGTTTGGATGCTTTGGCATCCGAACTCAGATTTCGCTCCAACGTCGTGCCTGGAGCCTGATCCACGGCATCGATGGATCGCGAAGCGATTCCATCTCAACCGATCAGGCTCTAGGCGCTACAAGCGAAACCATGACGCCGATCATCGATCCCGCCATCGCCAATCCCGAGACGGTTCTCGGCGCGCTCGACTTCGCGGGCGTGGCCGTGTTCGCCGCGACCGGCGCGCTGGCGGCGGCGCGGCAGAAGCATGATCTGGTCACCTTCGCCTTCTTCGGCGCGATCACCGGCGTGGGCGGCGGCACCCTGCGCGACCTGCTGATCGGGGCGCCGGTCTTCTGGGTGCAGGACTGGCGCTACATCGCCGTCTGCTTGGCCGCATCGTTGGCGGTCTGGCTGATCGGCGCACGGCCCTGGCGGTTCCGCGCCCTGCTGTGGCTCGATGCGGTTGGGCTGGCGGCCTATGGCGTCATGGGGGCGGCCAAGGCCGGCGCCTTCGGCATCGCGCCGCTGATCTGCATCGTCATGGGCGCCCTGACGGCCTGTTTCGGCGGGGTGGTGCGCGACCTGCTGGCGGGGGAGCCGTCCATCCTGCTGCGGCGCGAGATCACCGTGTCCGCCGCCCTGCTGGCGGCCACCGTTTTCGTCATCGCCCGCGTGCTGGGCCTGGATATCTGGCCGGCGGCCATCGTCGGCGGCGCGCTGGGCTTCGGCCTGCGCGCCGGGGCGCTGGCCTGGGGCTGGAGCCTGCCGGCCTTTCCCGGCACCGTTGTCCGTAACTGAGGTAGACCCGTGATGACCCTATCGCTCGACGCCTTTGGCGACGCGCCCCGCTGGGCGTTCGGGGACAGCCCCGAACTGGCTGACGAGCTTCTGGCCCTGGTTCTGGCGGGCGGAAAGCGGGCGACCTGTTCGTCGCTCGCATCCTGCCAGGCCGACATCATGCCCACGGTCGGCGAACTGAGCGTGATCCTGGACGGGGCGGGAACGCCCACCTGCGTCATCCGCACGACCGAAGTCGAGATCATGCCTTATCGCGACGTGAGCGAGGACTTCATGCGCGCCGAGGGCGAGGGCGATCTGTCGCCCGAGTACTGGCGCACGGAGCACGAGGCCTACTACCGGCGAGAGGGGCATTTCTCGCCGGATATGCTGGTGGTGTGCGAGCGGTTCGAACTGGTCGGCCGCTTTTAGGCGGCGTCGCGAAAGCGTCGTCGTCCAGTCATCGCCAAGCTGTCGAATCAGGTCTAGCCTTCTCCTTGCCCTCATTGGGGCCTGACGAGGGAAGGAGACGTGTCTTCAGTCCTGTCGCTTCCATAACCCTCCGTCACGCGGAGCGGACCTGATGCAGGTCCTCAGTCGCCCCCCGTCGGGTTGGCCCGCGCTGGTGTTGAACGCCGACTTCCGTCCGCTGTCCTACTACCCGCTGTCGATCTGGCCGTGGGAGGAGGTGGTGAAGGCGGTGTATCAGGACCGCGTCGACGTGGTCTCGGTCTACGACAAGGTCGTGCGCAGCCCGTCCATGGAGATCCAGCTGCCCAGCGTGATCGCGCTGAAGAGCTATGTGGATCAGGACCGGCAGCCCGCCTTCACCCGCTTCAACGTCTTCCTGCGCGACGGCTTCGCCTGCCAGTACTGTGGCGACAGCGCCGAGCTGACCTTCGACCACGTCATCCCGCGCTGCCGCGGCGGCCGCACGACGTGGGAGAACATCGTGGCCGCCTGCGGCCCCTGCAACCTGCGCAAGGGCGGACGCACGCCCCAGCAGGCGCAGATGATGATCCGCCGCGCGCCCCATAGGCCCAGCGCCTGGCAGCTGCAGGAACACGGCCGCCGCTTCCCGCCGCACTACCTGCACCAGAGCTGGCTCGACTACCTGTACTGGGACATCGAGCTGGAGCCGTAGGTCTGACCTAGGCCCCCTGAGACTCGATCTGGAAGAAGGTCAGCTCGTAGTCGATTGGATCCAGTCCATCCTCGTCATTGAAAACGACGGCGAAAGACCGGTCCGGAAAATCCGCCGCGAGCTTCAATCGATAGATGGATTGCAGGACGCGTCCCAGATGACGGAGTTGGGCCTCTGAAGCGTCCGCATGATTGTGGATGTCGGCGATGTGGATGTGGTTGATTACGGCTTCGATCGCCCTGTGATCATGGCCGTTCTTTTCCCAATCTCTCAGATTCGCTTCCGTTGATCCCTGACGCAGGACGTAATCGTCGATGACCACGAACTCGGGCCAGAAAATAAAGGTGTAGCCGACAGCGAGATCGTAGGAGCCGGACATGCAAACCCAGCTTTCCAGATCGACGCCCCTGCCTTCGTTCCAGAGTTTTGCGTCAGGTATCAGATCGAGATCGTGCGTCATCGGTGGCTCCTCCGGCCTGCATGTCTAGCCGTACTCATCGGCTGCCCGCCATGGGCGGGAAGCCGGGCAAGCCTGCGCCGACAGGCTGTCGCTAGCGGGCCCGCGTCAGTCGCCGCAAACCCTCCTCCATCTCCCCGATCACCCGGTCGACGTGCGGATCCTCCCGTGACAGGCGGGCGTAGGTGTCGAGGGGCGAGCCGGGCTCAAGCAGGTCCAGTCCGAGACGGTCGGCGGTGACCGCGACCGCGAACAGGGCGGGGGCCAGGGCGCAGTCGGCGATGGTGAGATGATCGCAGAGGGCGTATCGCGGCCCCTCCAGCAGGCCATCGACCATCTGGAGGCCGTTCAGAAGATCCTCGACCGCGCGTCGCGCGCCCGCGCTATCGGCCCGTGGATCGGCGAGCGTCACCACCGGCGGCATCAGATAGAGATCGACGTGCTGCACCAGCAGCCGTGCGGTCGCCCGGTCAAAGAGATCGACGGGCATCAGCGACGAAGGGCTCGGGAAGCGCTCCTCCAGATATTCGAGCAGGACGGAGGACTCCCAGAGGGCGCCCCGGTCGTCGAGCAGCACCGGGACGCGGCCGGTCGGGTTCAGGTCCCGAAACTGGCGACTGTCGGGCCAGCCCGAGGGCGGCGGGACGATGTTGACCGGCAAATCCTTGGCGTAGATCGCGATACGAACGCGAGCCGCGAACGGCGAAACCGGAAGGCTGATCAGGTCCATGCCGGGGCTCCTCCAAAGCCGGTCCCCGGAAAATCGGAGTCGGGCATTCTTCGGTCTGCCACTCCTGAGTCAATGTCGGAACGGGCTTCGCGAACCGGCCCTCGCGGCTCGTGATGATTTCCCGGAACGCCGCTTCCATCGCCGACGTTGACGGCAGGTTCCGCTTGGCCCAGTCGAGACCTCATGAAAATCCGCGTCCGCGCCGACCTCGTCTACAGTTTCGATCCCCCCACCGACGCCATCTACAAAATCCAGGTCGCACACTGGCCGGGGCAGCATGTGCTCGAGGAACGGCTGACGACGACGCCGCATGTCGACTTCATCGAGGACGAGGACGATGAGTTCGGGGCCCGGACCCTTCGCGCCCACCTGTCCGGCGAGGTGGCCCTGACCTATGAGGCGGTGGTCGACAACGGCACCCTGAAGGGCCTGCCGCCAGTGACGGTGCAGCACGACTGGAACGACCTGCCGCCCGAGGTGCTGACCTATCTGTGGCCCAGCCGCTATTGCCCGTCGGACCAGTTCGGACGGTTCGTGGAGCGGACCTTCGGCGGCACGATCGGGGGCGGGCGGGTGCTGGCCATCCTCGACTGGATCAAGACCAACATCGACTATGAGCCCGGGGCGTCGGACAGCGACACGACGGCGGCGCGGACCTTCATCGACCGGGCCGGGGTGTGCCGCGACTTCACCCACATGGGGATCACCCTGTGCCGCGCCTCGGGCATTCCGGCGCGGGCGGTCAGCGCCTATGCCGACCAGCTGCAGCCGCCGGACTTCCACGCCATCTTCGAGGTGTGGCTGTCGGACGGCTGGTGGCTGGTCGACCCGACGGGGCTGGCCCCGGTCGAGGGACTGGTGCGCATCGCCTGCGGCCGCGACGCCGGCGACATCGCCTTCCTGACGACGCAGGCGGGCTGTCAGCTGGTGCGGCAGTCGATCAGCGCGGCGGCGGTCGACTAGCG
>NZ_JAHFPF010000129.1 GCF_023259385.1 Brevundimonas sp.
AAGTATGCGGTCGGGTCGAACGCCAGCGCCCGAACGGGATCGCGGAGGTCGAAGACGGAGACGCTCTGCTGATCCTGCGCCAGAACCGGCTGCACGAGGGCGCCGAGGACTAGTGGCCACAGGGCGATATGGAGCGGAAAACGCATGGCAGGCACCCTGCCTCCGACGGCCGGTATCCGCAACGCGGCGTGGGCGGCCCCGCCCTTGGCCCGCGTCAGCGTCGGAACATGTCCATCGTGCCCAGATGGATGCTGCCGACGGGGATCAGGTTGGCGCTCAGGCGGACGTTCCCGGTGAAGCCGCCGGTCCGACGTCCGTTCAGGGTGTAGATCATCCGGGCGCCGTCCGTCCGCATGGTGACCACCAGCCCGCCCCGGCGCAGCTGGCAGTCCGTCGGCGCGCCGTCGAGCGCGCAGGCGATACCGGACGGTCCCCGCGGGGTGACGCTCAGGGCCATCTCCACGCGTCCGCTGTCGGTCTTGACCGTGATGTTGGCGCCTTCCGCCGGCGTCATCCGCAGGGTCCAGTTCCCCAGAACCTCGGTGCGCTGCAGCGCCTGGGCGTTCGCCGCACCCGCCGCCATGCTGGCCGACAGCAGCACCACCACGCCCCGTCGCCGATATCCCGCCATGCCCGTTCACCCCTGGGTTCAACCGAAGGCTAGGGCGCGCGCTGACGGTGTGGCGAGTTAACTTTTGGACAGGCCCCTCGGCGGGTCAGACCTTCGGCCAGCCCCCCGCGCGGCTGAGGGCGCTGGGGGCCGGGCGGCCGATCTTCTCGCCGATCCAGCGGGCGGTTCCGATCAGGGCGTCCAGGTCGTAGCCGGTCTCGAACCCGGCCCGTTCCAGCATGTAGACGAGGTCCTCGGTGGCGATATTGCCCGTGGCGCCCGGGGCGAACGGACAGCCGCCGATGCCGCCGACCGAGGCGTCGAGGATATCGACCCCGGCCTCGATCCCGGCATGGGCGTTGGCCAGGCCGGTGTTGCGGGTGTCGTGGAAATGCAGGCGCAGGACCGCGTCCGGCGCCGCCTTGCGCGCCGCCTCGACCTTGCGGGTGACGGCCCAGGGGTCGCCGACGCCGATGGTGTCGGCCAGGGCGATCTCGCCGACGCCCAGCGCCGCGATCCGGCCCACCAGATCGGCGACCTGATCGACCCCGACCTCGCCGTCGAACGGGCAGCCCCAGACGCAGGACAGGGTGGCGGACAGGGACGGCGCGGCGCCCGAGGCGGCCCCGGCGTTGGCCCGGCCGGCCACGATGGCGGCCAGCATCTCGACCTGCTGGTCGACGGTCAGTCCCTGGTTCTTCAGGCCGAAGCCGTCGGTGGCGGACATGGCGACGTTGACCTCGTCCACCGCCGTGCCCAGCGCCCGGTCATAACCCTTGCCGTTCAGGACCAGCCCGATGCGGCTGCGGCCCTCCTGATGGGGCAGGGCGGCCATGACCTCCTCGGCCCCGGCCATCTGGGGCACGTATTTGGGATGGACGAAGCTGACCGCCTCGATCCGCCGCGCCCCGGCCGTCTCCAGCCGCGTCACCAGGTCGGCGCGGACGGCGGGTTCCAGGATGGCCTTCTCGTTCTGCAGGCCGTCGCGGGGACCGACCTCGACGATGGTGATCCTGCGCCTCACCGGACGGGCTCCGCGGGGTTCAGGGTCGGGGCGGGCCCGTCGCCGGGCGGGGCGTAGACGAACAGGTCCACATCGTCGCCTTGCGAGTAGTTGTAGCCCCGGACCTCGCCGACGGCCCGGCCGGGGACGCCCGTGCGCGCGGTGGCGGCGCGGAAGGCCTCGGCCTCGCGTTCCTCGACGATGGCCGGACGGCCCTCGGCCAGGGCGCGGGCGGCGCCCTCGGCGTCGGTCAGTTCGGTGTCCCGACCGGTCAGGAAGACGAAGCTGGGCTCATGATAGCCGGCGATGGCCACCGGTCCGGGCCGTCCCTGACGCGGGTGCAGGTCGGCGCGGTACAGGACCTTGTCCAGCTGCGGCGAGACCGAAAGCGGGCGCAGCTGGCGCAGCGTCCCGGCCAGGGCGCCGTGGGCGACGACGCCCAGCACGATGCTGACCAGAACAGCCGTCACCGCCGCCCGGTGCATCAGCAGGAAGGCCCCGATCAGGGCCGCCAGCACGGCGAAGACGATGGTGATCGTGGCCCAGGTCTGGGCGGTCGACTTGCCGTATTCGGTCAGGCCGTAGACCACCCCCGCGGCCAGCAGCACGCCGACCAGCACGGTCAGGGCGGCGCCAACGTAGCGCGACAGGTTGCCGATCGGGCGTGTCAGGGCCGCGCCCGCCAGCAGGGCCAGGGCTCCGTAGGCGGGCAGGGTGTAGTGGGCCAGCTTGGTCGGGGTCAGCTCGAAGATGATCCAGGCCGGGACCAGCCAGCACACCAGGAAGCGGATCGCCGGCTCGGCGCGGCGGCTCCACCCGGTCGACAGGGCGGCGGGCAGCAGCAGGGTGGCGGGGAAGAACATCACCAGCGCGCCCAGCACATAGTAGCCCGGAGGCGCGCCGTGGCTCTCGTGGCCGCCCGCGATCTTGGGCGCCAGGTCGCCGGCGATGGCCTCGCGCCAGAAACCGCCGTCGGTGGCGATGGTGATGGCGATCGCCCAGGGACCCACCAGCAGGGCCACCAGCGGCAGGCCCCAGCCCCAGCCCAGCCGCTTGAGCCAGCGGAAATCCCGGTCCCATGCCGAGACCGCCAGCATGGCCGGTGCGATGACGATCAGGCCGATGGGTCCCTTGATCAGGATCGACAGCCCCAGGCCCAGCCAGAACATCAGCTTGTGCGGTCTCTGTGGCGTCTCCCCGGCCCGGGAGGCCAGGTAGATGCGCGCCAGCCCCGCCATGGCCAGGGTCACGGCTCCGCACAGCATGGCGTCGGTCTTGGCGATCCCCGCCTCGGTCGACAGCAGGAAGGAGGCCCCCATGATGGCCCCGGACAGGAAGCCCGCCCGGGCGCCGAACATGGCCTGCCCCACCCAGGCGATGGCCGCCGCGGCCATCATGGCCCCGAGGATGGAGGGGATGCGGTAGGGCTGGATGTCCCGGTTCTCGACCTGGGAGGTGGCGGCCACGGCCAGGGCCTGCATCCAGTAGATGCCGACCGGCTTCTTCCAGCGCGGATCGTCCTGGAAGCGGATGTCGACATAGTCGCCGCTCTCCAGCATCTGCGAGGTCGCCTGGGCGTAGCGGCTTTCGTCGCGGTCCAGCGGCGGCAGCAGGGCCAGGACGGGCAGGCCGGCGAACAGCGCGATCAGCGCCGCCAGCACGGGCCCCCGCCATCCGGCGATGTATCGGTCGAGGTCAGGGCGCGTGATCGGAAGCGTCATGGGAGCGTCTTATCACGCCGGTTCCGCCGCCGTCATGCGTGTGCGGAGCATGTCTCCCGCGCGGCGTCAAAACCGGCTAGACAGCGGTCATGACCGAAGCCGTTCCCGACATCTCCGTCGTCGTCCCCGTCCATGACGAACAGGGCGCCGCAGGCCCGCTGGCGCGCGAGATCGCCGCCGCCTTCGCCGGGCGTTCGTTCGAGATGGTGTTCGTCAATGACGCCTCCAGGGACCGGACGCTGGAGGAGCTGCGCGCCCTGCAGGCCGAACTGCCGCAACTGCGGGTGATCAGCCACGCCTCCAACGCGGGCCAGAGCCGCGCGGTGCGCACCGGGGTGCTGGCCGCCCGCGGCGCCATCGTGGTGACCCTGGACGGCGACGGCCAGAACCCGCCGGCCGACGCGCCGAAGCTGGCCGACCTGCTGGCGGCCTCGCCGCCCAACGTCGCCCTGGTCGGCGGCGTCCGGGCCAAGCGGCAGGACTCGGAGGCCAAGCGCTGGGCCTCGCGCTGGGCCAACCGGATCCGCAAGAAGCTGCTGGGCGATGACGCCGACGACACCGGCTGCGGTCTGAAGGCCTTCCGCCGCGACATCTTCCTGCGCCTGCCCTACTTCGATCACATCCACCGCTACCTGCCGGCGCTGATGATCCGCGAGGGGTATGAGAACCGCTACCTGGACGTCGATCACCGCCACCGCGAGACGGGCCAGTCCAAGTACACCAACTGGGGCCGGCTGATGGCCTCGTTCTCGGACCTGCTGGGCGTGATGTGGCTGAAGTCCCGCTCGCGCCGCCCCGGGGCGATCAGCGAGTTTTAGGCCTCCGCGCCGGGACGTTCGCCTGTCAGGCGACCGGGCGTAGCCGTATGGAGCGAACCGGGTTATCTATCGTTAACAAGCGCGGCCGTTACCGGCCGTGGATGCTGGAGCCCCGCCCATGTTGGTCGCCCTGCCGCTGCTGGTGATCCCGGTGATCCTGTACAACATCGTGGTGCTGTCGAGCCTGTTCACCGGCGGCGACCACGTGAACCTGGCCGCGGGCGGCGCCGACGCCATCCTGCGCGATCCGATGTTCTCGATCCCCATGGCCTCGGGGACCAGCTGGAACGTCGGCGTGGGCGACCTGATCCTGTTCCTGTCGCTGATCCTGCTGTTCTTCGAACTGCTGAAGTCGACCTCCAGCCAGAAGGTCGCGATCGTCAATCACGCCCTGTCGATGGTGCTGTTCATCGTCGTCCTGGTCGAGTTCCTGCTGATCAAGGGCTTCGCCACCTCGACCTTCTTCCTGATCGTGGCGATGGTCATGCTCGACGTGCTGGCCGGCTTCATCGTGACCATCATCTCGGCCCGCAAGGATCTGGATTTCGGGGGAGCGGCGTAGCCACCCCTCGAAGGGGCCTAACGCTCGGCTCGCGGAGCCTCGCTGCTTGAGGCCGGGCCCCTCCACCACCCCTCGCCTGCGGCTACGGATGGTCCCCTCCCCCGGTGGGGGAGGAACGGCTGCGATCGCGCTCAAGCAGCGAGCCGCCGCGCGGCGAGCGGTAGCGCCCTCTCTTATGAGAACCCGACGAAGATCAGGGCGACGACGGTGATGTCGAAGGCGCGGGTCAGGAAGGTCAGCATGGCGGGGTCCGGAAACGGGTCGATCTGACCCGGTTTCAGCAAGGACCGTGCCGGTTTCCCTAGATGTCCGTGTCTTCCGTCCGGCCCGGTTTGGGACGGCGTTCGCCGGCGCCGGAATACTCGGCCCCGAGGTAGGCGCTGCGGGCCGCGTCGAGGACGGGCGGGCCGCCCTTGAGGCCGCGCCGCTGGCCTGTCTGACCGATCACCTGGGCCGCGAAGATCGCCGCCGACCCGTCCGAGGGCGGGGTGGGGGCAGGTCTTGCCGGGGGCTCGGCGTCTTCTGCCGGAAACGCGACCGGGACCAGGGCGCGCGAGGCCGAGGCCGCGCGACGTTCGGCCGCCCGGCGGTCCGCGGCGCGGCGATCACGGCCTTCGACCGGGCCGACGCTGCGGATCTCGTCCGTCATCCCTTGGACAGCTTGTCGAGCTGGGCGCGCATCTCGTCCATCTGGCGGCGCATCTCGTTCAGCGGATCGGCGGCCGCAGGCGGCGTTTCAGTCTCGGCTGGGGCCGGCTGGCGGGCCACGGCGCTGAAGCCCGGCCACATCTTCATCGCCTCGGTGAACAGGGCCATGTTGCGCTTCACCGCCTCGTCCATCAGCCCGGCGCCCGGCGTGCCGCCGAAGGCGCGCGAGAACTGGCCGCGAATCTGCTCCTGCGAGCGCGAGAAGTTGTCGAGCGACATCTCCAGATAGGAGGGCAGCACGCCCTGCATCTGGCCGCCGTAGAAGCCGATCAGCTGACGCAGGAACTGGACGGGCAGCAGGGCCTCGCCGCGGCTCTCTTCCTCGAAGATGATCTGGGTCAGGATCTGACGGGTCAGGTCATCGTTGGTCTTGGCGTCATAGACCACGAATTCGGTGCCCTCGCGGACCATCCGCGCCAGGTCTTCCAGTGTGACGTAAGCCGAAGTCGCCGTGTTGTAGAGCCGCCGGTTGGCGTACTTCTTGATGACGACGTTGTCTCCCGCACCGGACTTCTTGTCAGCCACGCGCTGTCCCCGTTCCTGTTGCAACGCCGCAGTGTCCGCGCTGCGCGTGCGAAAGTCTAGCCGACCCCGGCGGCGGCGGGCGCGAGGACGACGCCGACCAGCACGGCGGCCCAGTGCACGGTCGCGCCGGTGACGACGAAGCCGTGCCAGATGGCGCGGCGGTACTTCACCTTCGGGCTGACGAAGACGAAGACGCCGGCGGTGTAGATCAGCCCGCCGATGACCAGCAGGGCCAGGGCCGCCGGATGGACGGTGTCGACCATGGGCTTGAGCGCGACGACCGCCAGCCAGCCGAAGGCGACGTAGACGCAGCTCCAGAAGACGTCCGACAGGCGCGGCAGCAGCACCTTGGCGAAGGCCCCCGACAGGCCCACGGCCCAGACCAGAAGGGTGAAGCCGACGGCCCAGGCCCCCTCGAACCGCTGGGTGGTGAAGGGGGTGTAGCTGCCCGCGATCATCAGGAAGATGGCCGCCTCGTCCAGCCGGCGCAGGACGGGCCGCGCGGCGCAGGGGCGGATCTGGTTGTAGACGGTCGAGGCGGTCAGCATGGCGACCAGGCACAGGGCGTAGACCGCGATGGCCACCGCGGCGCCGACGCCCGCATAGAGGGCCGCCAGCACTGCCAGCAGGCCGCCGCCGACGACCGCCAGGGTCAGGCCGACCACATGGACGATCAGATCCGCGGTCTTCTCGGCGGGTGACAGATAGTGCTCGATCATGTCGAGTTCGTCCGGCGTGCAGACGTGGCTCAGCAGGCGTTTCAGACGCATCTTCATGGTCCCTTCTAAGACCGGACGTCGTACTTCGTTCCGGGAAATGTAAGCCTGGGCCAGTGACCATCAGGTGAATGGCGGGAAGGGGGCTGACGAAGCGACGGCGATGCGGCAAAAGCGCCACAAGATTATTCCCCGTGGAGTGAAATCATGTCCCAGGTCGTCATCGTCTCCGCCGCCCGCACCCCCGTGGGCAGCTTCATGGGCGCGCTGGCCGGCCTGCCCGCCTCGCAGCTGGGCGCCGTCGCCATCAAGGCCGCGCTGGAGCGGGCCGGGGTGGCGCCGGACGAGGTCGACGAGGTCATCCTGGGCCATGTGCTGCAGGCCGCCGCCGGGCAGGGGCCGGCGCGTCAGGCCGCCATGGCCGCGGGCCTGCCCAAGGAGGTTCCGGCCTGGAGCCTGAACCAGATCTGCGGCTCGGGCCTGCGCGCCGTGGCCGTCGGCGCCCAGCAGATCGCCACCGGCGACGCCCGCATCGTGGTGGCCGGGGGGCAGGAGAGCATGAGCCAGGCGCCGCACGCCCAGCAGCTGCGCGCCGGCCACAAGATGGGCGACGTCGCCTTCATCGACACCATGATCAAGGACGGCCTGTGGGACGCCTTCAAAGGCTATCACATGGGGCAGACCGCCGAGAACGTCGCGACGAAGTTCGACATCACCCGCGAGGCCCAGGACGCCTTCGCCCTGGCCAGCCAGCACAAGGCCGAGGCGGCGCAGGCGGCGGGCCGCTTCGACGAGGAGATCGTCCCGGTGGTCATCGCGGGCCGCAAGGGCGAGACCGTGGTCGACAAGGACGAGTACATCCGCCCCGGCGCGACCCTGGAGGCGATGGAGAAGCTGAAGCCCGCCTTCAACAAGGAGGGCAGCGTCACCGCCGCCAACGCCTCGGGCCTGAACGACGGCGCCGCCGCCCTGGTGCTGATGAGCGCCGAGGACGCGAAGGCGCGCGGGCTGACGCCGCTGGCCCGGATCGTCTCCTCGGCCACGGCGGGCGTCGATCCGGCGATCATGGGCACAGGTCCGATCCCGGCCTCGAGGAAGGCGCTGGAGAAGGCCGGCTGGACGGTCGCGGACCTGGACCTGGTCGAGTCCAACGAGGCCTTCGCGGCCCAGTCGCTGTGCGTGGTCAAGGAACTGGGCCTCGACCCGGCCAGGGTGAACGTCAACGGCGGCGCCATCGCCATCGGCCACCCCATCGGGGCGTCGGGCGCGCGCATCCTGACCACCCTGCTGTTCGAGATGAAGCGCCGCGACGCCAAGAAGGGCCTGGCGACCCTGTGCATCGGCGGCGGCATGGGCGTGGCGATGTGCGTCGAGCGCGACTGAGGCCGGGTCAGCCCGGGTCGCGGGTGAAGACATCCAGACGGCGTCCCGCATGGTGCAGCTCGACCCGGCTGTAGTCGCGGGTCAGCAGCAGGCGGACCCGCGCCAGCTCGCGCGCCTCGGCCTCGTCGCTCGCCTCGAGCGGTTCCTCGATGGGGGCGCCGCCCGACAGGTGATGCAGGCGCAGGCTGTATGCGGACATGAGGCTTTCGCGCGGCGGAGGCGGAGGATCGGTGAAGTCGTGGTCGAGGACGCCGCGACCCGTGTCACGGGGACGTCTCGGTTCACGACACGCCCAAGCTGCGGCATTCCGGAATGAATAGATAGGGAATTCCGTCCCGTATAACTACTTACATTTCTGTGTGTCAGCCTGACCGGCCCAGGGCGGACCAGCCGAAGTCGAGCAGGGGGCGGGTGTCGGCGGCGAAGGCCGCCAGGGTGTCGGGCAGGTCCGGCGAGGCGATCTCGGGGCCGGTCAGCGGACGGGTAACCAGCCAGCGAGTACGCTTTAAAGTCGTATCCAGCGGGCCGCCGGCCTGGGCCTCGAAACCCTTGGGCATGCGCTTGACCGGGTCGCCCGGGCCGAGCGCCAGCCCCGCTCTGGCCAGGGCGGCCTCGACCGCCGCCCAGCGGGCCGGGTGGGCGACGATGGCGCGGCGCATGGCGTCGATGTCGGGCCGCTCATCCAGGTAGAAGCCGGCGGCGGCGAAGGGGCCCTTGCCGAAAGGCCCGTCCTCCGCGCCCGCCGCCTCGGAGGGGTGGGTCGAGGGATCCAGCGGGTCGATGGCGTCGGGATCGAAGCCGGGCCGCGAGCCGCCCTCGGGCTCGATATGGATGTAGATCATGCCCGGGCTCATCTTGGCCCCGTCGCGGGTCAGGGTGGCGGAGACGTGGGTCTTGTAAGGACGCTTGTCCCTGGAGAAGCGGGTGTCGCGGTGGATGCGGAACACGCTCTTCTTCGGATCGCCCGCCAGGGGCAGGCCGCGCGCCTCGCAGGCCGCCGAGGTCGCGGCGATCAGCGCCGCCAGGGCGGGCTTGAGCCGCGCGTCGTAGGTCCCGCGATGGGCGGCGAACCAGTCGCGGTCGTTGTGGGCGGCCAGGCCGGTCAGGAAGGCCAGGTCGGCGGGGTCGAAGCCGGGGAAGGTGTCGGTCATGGCGCGATCCTGATCCTTTCCGGCCTTCAGGAGAAGATGGGGATGGCGCCCGGCGGAGCGGCTCCCATATGTGATCGACACCGTTGCGGAACCCGGAGGCCCGACCATGACCCAGCCCCTGAAGATCGATTTCGTCTCCGACGTCGTCTGTCCATGGTGCGTCGTCGGCCTGGGCGGGCTGGAGACCGCGCTGGAGCATCTGAAGGCCGAGGGCGTCGAGGCCGAGGTCGCCTTCCGCCCGTTCGAGCTGAACCCGCAGATGGCGCCCGAGGGCGAGAACATCGTCGAGCATATCGGCAGGAAATACGGCTCCACCCCCGAACAGTCGGCCCAGAACCGGGCCATGATCACCGAGCGCGCGGCGTCGGTGGGCTTCGACATGCGCATGACGTCGGACAGCCGGATCTGGAACACCTTCGACGCCCACCGCCTGCTGCAATGGGCGGGCGAGACGGCGCCCGACAAGCAGGCCGACCTGAAGAAGGCCCTGTTCCGCATCCACTTCACCGAGGGCCGCAACCTGACCGACGCGGGCGAGCTGACCACGGCCGCCGAG
>NZ_JAHFPF010000130.1:0-3374 GCF_023259385.1 Brevundimonas sp.
TACAGGCGAGACGGTCGAGGCGGGCGGGCGCGCCAGCGTCGTCGTCACCGAGGACGGCCAGCGGCACGCCATGGAGCATCTGTTCCAGCGTCCGGACGCGCCGCGCGAGGTCCACGTCTGGACCATGACCCTGGATGGCGCCGACCGGGCGCTGGCGGAGCAGATCGCCCAGTCGGTCGACGTCCGCTAGGCGTCAGCTCTCCGACCAGACCGCCAGCTCGGTGCCCGCCGGATCGCGGAAGTGGAACCGCCGCCCGCCGGGGAAGGCGAAGATCGGCTTCAGGATGGTCCCGCCCGCGGCCTCGACCCTGGCCTGCATGGCCTCGATGTCGTCCGCCCAGAGCACCGGCAGGGGCGTCTTCGTGTCATCCGGAGCGGCGT
The DNA here is from genome assembly GCF_023259385.1 of Brevundimonas sp. Classification (GTDB taxonomy): domain Bacteria; phylum Pseudomonadota; class Alphaproteobacteria; order Caulobacterales; family Caulobacteraceae; genus Brevundimonas. The sequence goes on from NZ_JAHFPF010000130.1 coordinate 382, forward strand.
GGGCGTTGAAGCCGCCGTCCAGCCCCTCGTTGAACGCCGCGTACTCCGGCCCGTAGTCGACGAACGTCCAGCCGAAGGCCGCGCCGTAGAAGGCCTTCACCGTCGGCATGTCGCCGCCCGGCAGTTCGAAATAGTCCAGCTTTCCGTCTTCACGCATTGGGGTGTGTCCTGTTGTGGATCGCCATCCGACACACCCCGTTGTGACCCCGTGCGGCGGCCGGCGAAAGGGCCGACCGCGGCGCTTTCGGCTTTTTCCACCGTCCCGCTTGCCAGCCGTTCAAATCCGGGCAAACTTGCAAATCGTTCGCAATCGCAGGAGTCGGCCGATGATCGTGCTGACCACAGGACAGGCTTCCATCACCCGCCTGATGCGCGCGGACGCCGCCCCGCGGTCACAGCACCTCGCGTCGCGCCAGATGGACGGTCATCAAGACCAGGGCGACCAGTCCCAGGCCGCCGCCCAGGCTCAGGGCCGTGTTCACCCGCCAGGCTTCCGTGGCTAGCATGTTGACCGGCATCTGCCAGGGCAGGAAGACGCCCTGCTTGGCCGCGGTCGCCACCACGGCGAAGAAGGTGCCGCCGATCCCGACGACCAGGCCCGGCACGAAGCTGGCGTAGCGCAGCGCGATCCACAGCTGGATCGCGACCATCAGCAGCCCCGCGCCGAACATCATGGCCATGACGCGGGCGTACTGCGCCAGGTCGAACGGTCCGGTGGCGGCCACGGCCGGCTTGATCGCGCCGGCCAGGCTCACCGCCGCCCAGCTGAACGCCAGCACCGCCGCGCTCATCAGGGCCAGCAGGGCCAGCACGCAGATCGCCTTGGCCGCGTACAGCTTCCAGCGGGGCAGGGGTAGGGCGCGCAGGTGGTCCCAGCTCTTCGGGCCATGCTCCATGTGCGCCACCAGGGCGGTCAGGGCCGTCACGCTCATCGGCATCATGAAGAAGGCCCAGACGCCGGCGGCGCTGTTCATCCACATGTCCCAGGGCTGGGCGCTGGTGCTGCGCAGCAGCATGAAGAAGCCGAACACCGCGATCAGCGAGGGCGCGGCGACGGCGAGGAGGGCGGCCAGCGAGCGGTTCAGCTTGCGGGCTTCGACGGACAGGACGGCGAGCATCAGACGGTCTCCGGCTGGAGGTTGGAGGCGGGGGAGGAAACGTCGCGGTAGATGCCTTCCAGCGACCGGGCGCGCGGCCCGATGGCGAAGACGGCCAGGTCGGCCTCGACCAGCGCGCGGTTCAGGGCGGCGGAGGCGGAGCGGGCGTCCTCGCCGGGTTTCAGGCGCGCCACCGCGCCGCCCTCGCCCAGGGTCAGGTCGAAGCCGCGGGCCTTGGCCAGCGCCGCGGCGCGGGGCAGGTCGTCGGTCTGGAAGGCGATCTCGGGGGCCAGTTCGGCCTTCAGCCGTTCCAGCTCGCCCTCCAGCACCAGACGGCCCTCGCTGAGGATTCCCACGTGCGTCGCCGTCTGCTCGATCTCACCCAGCAGGTGGCTGGACAGCAGCACCGTCGCCCCGGTCCGCTCGGGCAGGGCGCGCAGGAAGCGGCGCATGTCGGCGATGCCGTCCGGGTCCAGCCCGTTGGTCGGCTCGTCCAGGATCAGCACCGGCGGCGCGCCCAGCATGGCCCGGGCCAGGCCCAGGCGCTGCCGCATCCCCAGCGAGAAGTCGCTGACCGGCTTACCGGCGTGCTCGCGCATCTCGACCACGTCCAGCACCCGGTCGATCTCGGTCTTGGGCAGGCCCAGCAGGGTCCGCGTCAGGTCCAGGTTCTCGCGGCCGGACAGGTTCACATAGAAGCCGTGCGCCTCCAGCAGCGCCCCGACCCGCCGCGCGGCGGCCAGCCGGTCCCGGGCCACATCGACGCCGGCGACCCGGGCCGCGCCCGAGGTCGGGGCGATCAGGCCCAGCAGCATCTTCAGCGTCGTCGTCTTGCCCGCGCCGTTGCGGCCCAGGAAGCCGTAGACGGCCTTGTCCGGCACGGTCATCGACACGGCGTCGACGGCCAGATGGCGTTTGAACCGGCGCGTCAGGGCGCGGGTTTCAATGGCGGCGTTCATGGTCGGCGCTCTCGATTCGTTTAACTCTCATATAAAGTTGCGAAGCTCTCGTCTTTAAGTCAAGATTAAAGACAAGACAGAATCCGGAGACCCTCATGGCCGCTGCCGACATCGACCGCTTCCGCCTGCGCTGCCGCCAGTTCCGCTGGCTGTCGATCTTCATGGTGTGCAGCGTCGGGGCCCTGATGGCGCTGGCCTATGTCGTCGCCCCGGTCATCGCCTGGACGCGCGGGATGATGGGCTACCCTGACGTGCTGCAGGGCACGCTGCAGTACGGCCTGCCGGCCTTCTGCTACCTGTTCGGGGTCTGGTCCATCGGGACGGGCGTGGGCCAGATCGGCAAGGGGCGGCTGATCCAGCCGACCCTCGCCTCGACCCTGCGGCGCGTCGGCCTGGCGCTCGGCGTCGGCGGGGTGCTCAGCGTCTTCATCGTGACCAACCTGATGCGCGTCCTGCACATGGGGCAGGGCGGCTTTCTGAATTTCGACGTGGAGGGTATGACGCTGGGGATGATCGGCGGCGCCCTGTTCCTGCTGGGCCGGGTGATCGAACAGGCGGGCAAGGTCCAGGCCGAGCTGGACGAAATGATCTGATGCCCATCCGCGTGACCCTCGACCAGCTGATCGTCCGCAAGGGCCTGAAGGCCCGCGACCTCGCCCAGCAGGTCGGTCTCAGCGAGACCCAGCTGTCCCTGTTCCGCTCGGGCAAGGTGAAGGGCATCCGCTTCCGCACCCTGGCCAAGCTGTGCGCGGCGCTGGAGTGCCGGCCTGCGGACCTGCTGGACTACGACTTCGACCCCGGGGATCTGCTGGGGGATGAAGAGGAGTGACGCTTCTCCCTCCCCTTATGGGGAGGGTGGACCGCGAAGCGGGACGGGTGGGGAACCGCGCGCTCGGATACGCGCCCCACCCTGTCGCCGCTTCGCGCCGACATCCCT
>NZ_JAHFPF010000130.1:3384-9746 GCF_023259385.1 Brevundimonas sp.
GAGGGAGAATCCTAGCTTACCCACCCCCGCCTCTGCGCCCACCTCAGCACCAGCTCCGGCCAGATCGCCGCCGGCTTGCCTTCGATCAGGCGGATCCCGAAACCGTGGCCGCCCTCCTCGAACAGGTGCGCCTCCGCCTTCACGCCCGCGGCCTTCAGCGCCGTCAGCAGCTGCAGGCTGTTCTCCACCGGCACCGCCTCGTCATCCATCGCGTGCAGCAGGAAGACCGGCGGCCGCCCGCGCCAGTCCATCCGCTCCAATGAATAGCGGGCGACGGCCTCCGCCGACGGCGTCTCGCCCAGCATCTCCCGGCGCGACCCGGCGTGGGCGAAGGGCGGGGCCATGGTCGCCACCGGATAGAGCAGGATCGACAGGTCAGGCCGCATCGACACGGCGTCCGCCTCGTCGACCGCCGCATAGGTCTGATCCGTCCGCGCTGTCAGCATCCCGGCCAGGTGTCCGCCCGCCGAGGCGCCCAGCACCGCCACCCGCGCCGGGTCCAGTCCGTCCGCCGCCGCGCGCGCCCGCACCAGCCGCAGCGCCCGCTGGGCGTCCTGCAGCGGCGCGTCCGGACCCGCCGTCCAGCCGTCGCCGGGCAGGCGGTAACGCAGCACGAAACAGGTGATGCCCGCCGCCGCGAACACCCGCGCGCAGTCCAACCCCTCCTTGTCGACGACGGCCCATCTGTAGCCGCCGCCGGGGATCAGCAGCAGGCTCGCCCCATTCGGCCGGGCGGGCCGCAGGACCATCAGGATCGGCTCGGTCGTGTAGCGGGCGAAGCGGTCGTGGAAGGCGGGATCGGTCGAGCGCTCGGTCACCACCGGCGTCACGGTCACCCGCGCGCCGCCGGGCGCCGCACCTGGCCACAGGCGGATCGTCTCGGTCGGGTCCGGCGGTGCGACCATAGTCTGAGACACCGGTATCATCGCCTGGGCGGGAAGGGGCGTCGCGGCGGCTGCGGCCAGGCCCAGCGCGCCTCTGCGGGTGGTGATCATGGGGCGGTCTCCTGAGGCTCAGGCTAGGCCGCCGCCGCCCGCGCCGACAAGCCGCTTGACTCCGCCTCTGAATATAACCATAAAGTTATACAACATTGAGGTTATGAACATGGCCGCTGCCGCCCTGAAGCTGGACGAGACCTTCGCCGCCCTGGCCGACCCGACCCGCCGCGCCATCCTGCGCCGGCTGGCCAAGGGCGAGGCCTCGGTCAGCGAACTGGCTGCGCCCTTCGACATGAGCCAGCCGGCCATCTCGAAACATCTCAAGGTGCTGGAACGGGCGGGGCTGATCTCGACCGGACAGGACGCCCAGCGCCGTCCCCGCAAGCTGGAGCCGGAGGCTCTCGTGATCGCCAACGACTTCCTGATCGAACTGCGCACCCTGTTCGAGAGCCGCTATGCGGCGCTCGACGCGGTGCTCGAGGAACTCAAAACGACCGGCGCGACTGGCGACTGATGGAGGCTGCCCCGATGACCCTGAAGCTGATGACCCCCGGCGACCGCGAAATCCTGATCGAGCGCCGATTCGCCGCCGCCCGCCCGCAGGTGTGGCGCGCCCTGACCGAGCCCGACCTGGTGCGCAAATGGCTGCTGGGCCCCGACGGCTGGACGATGCCGGTCTGCACGATCGACCTGCGCGTCGGCGGCGAGATGCGCTTCGAATGGGCGCGCGGCGACGGCCGCATGGGCCTGACCAGCACCTTCAAGGAGATCGTGCCGGACGACCGCATGGTCGCGACCGAAAAGTTCGACGAGGACTGGACCGGCGGCGAGACCCTGGTCACCCAGTCCCTGCATGACGACGGCGACGGGACGATCCTGCGCACCCACATCCTCTATGCGTCGCAGGAAGCCCGCGACGGCGCCAAGATGTCGGGCATGACGGACGGCATGGAAGCCGGCTACGCGCGCCTGGACGGGATGTTCGAAGCGGCGGCGTAAGAGCGTCTCCCTCCCCCTTCGTGGGGAGGGATGTCGGCGCGCAGCGACGACAGGGTGGGGTTCGTAAGGGCGGGGCGCCGCTCCCCACCCGTCCCGCTTCGCGGCCCACCCTCCCCAGAAGGGGAGGGAGAGTCTCAAGTTACGCCAGCTCCACCGCCATCGCCACGGCTTCACCGCCGCCGATGCACAGGCTCGCCACGCCCTTCGTCCCGCCGCGCGCCTGAAGCGCCGCCAGCAGGGTGGCCAGCACCCGGGCGCCAGAGGCGCCGATGGGGTGGCCCAGGGCCGTCGCGCCGCCGTTCACATTCAGCTTGGCGTGAGAAATGCCCAGCTCGCGCATGGCGATCATCGGCACCACGGCGAAGGCCTCGTTGACCTCCCACAGGTCGACGTCCTCGACCGACCAGCCGGCCTTGGCCAGGGTCTTGCGGATCGCCGGGACCGGGGCGGTGGTGAACAGGGCAGGCTCCTGGGCGTGGGCCGAGTGCCCGACGATGCGGGCCAGCACCGGCATGCCCAGCGCCCGCGCCACGCTCTCGCGCGTCACGACCAGGGCGGCGGCGCCGTCCGAGATCGAGGCCGAGGAGGCGGCGGTGATGGTGCCGTCCTTGGCGAAGGCGGGCTTCAGATTGGGGATCTTGGACGGATCGGCCTTGGCGGGCTGTTCGTCCTCGCTGACCGTGACCGGTCCCTTGCGCGACTGGACCTCGACCGGAACCACTTCGCCGGCGAAGGCGCCGCCGGTGACGGCCGCGTTGGCGCGGCTCAGGCTCTCGATGGCGTAGGCGTCCTGGTCCTCGCGGGTGAACTGGTACGCATTGGCGGTGTCCTGGGCGAACGAGCCCATCGGCTTGCCCGGCTGATAGGCGTCTTCCAGACCGTCCATCATCATCGAGTCGACGATGACGTCGTGGCCGATACGCGCGCCGCCGCGGTGCTTGTTCATCAGGTACGGGGCGCCGGTCATCGACTCCATGCCGCCCGCCACGATGATGTCGGCCGAACCGGCCTTGATCGAATCCGCGGCCATCATCACGGCCTGCAGGCCCGAGCCGCACATCTTGTTCACCGTCGTCGCCTCGACGTGCTGGCCCAGGCCCGCGCCGATGGCGGCCTGGCGGGCCGGGGCCTGACCCAGGCCGGCGGGCAGGACGCAGCCCATGTAGATCTGCTCGACCTTCTCGGGCGCGACGCCCGCGCGTTCGACCGCGGCCTTGACCGCGACGGCGCCCAGTTCGGTGGCCTTGACGCCGGTCAGGGCGCCCTGGAAGCCGCCCATGGGCGTGCGGGCGAAGGAACAGATGACGACGGGATCGGACATCGAGAGCATCCTCTAAAAAAACCTACGGCGGCTAGATCGTCCCTTTTCAGGTTCGACGCAAGCCTTCGCGCTGCAGTGCACAATCACTCGGCCGCAGGCAATGGGGCCGGCAGCCAATCGGGACGTCGCACCCGCACCGGACGCCCCTCTACTGTAAGCTCGCCCTCCAGCCGGTCCAGCCGCACCAGGGCCATGGCGACGCCGTCGCGCCCGCTCAGCACCTCGCCGGCGCGCAGCTCTCCGTTCAGCACCTCGGCTCCGAACGGCGGCGGCGGGCCGTCGAATTCCAGCGGCAGCATGCGGTTGCGGATCGCCCCCCGGCGCTTCATGCGCGAGGTCGTCTCCTGGCCGATGAAACAGCCCTTCTGAAAATCGATGCCGTTCAGCAGGTCGAAATCGGCCTCGATCGGATAGGTCTTGTCCGACGGCGCGTCCGCGCTCGGATCGGGCACGCCCACGGTCAGCCGGTGCGCCTGCCAGTCATCCTCCACGGCGTTGGTGTCCAGCGCGCCGCCATAGCGCCGCCCGCCCAGCGCCGGCTCGCGCGGATCGACCGCGAAACCCTCGACCACGCCGGCCCAGCCGACGAACACCGCGCGGTCGTCCGCCTCGACGGTCACGGCGGCGCGCAGCCTGTACATCGACAGCCGCTGGATCAGGGCGTCCCGCCGCTCGGCCGCCACGTCCAGCAGCACGCCGTCGGGCTCGCCGAAAATGAACAGGTCGAACAGCAGCCGCCCCGGCGGCGACAGCAGGGCGCCGAACCTCAGCTCGCCCTCGCCGATCGTCTCCACGTCCTGCGTCAGCAGATTGTGCAGGAAGGGCTTGGCGTCGGGCCCGCCGATCCGGATCAGGGCGCGGGAGGGCAGGCGGGCGATGCGCGTGGTCATGGGTCCTACATAGGGCGGCGGGCGTCGCTCCGACAGCCATGCGACGTAGCAAGAACGGCAGTGCAAAGTCGCTGCATGACACGACGCTTCGGCCCTGATGCGCTATGGTCACGCCGACGCCGCGTGCCAGGCTGATCGCGTCACAGGTGGAGCCGGATGATGATCAGGGACCTTCTGCACCGCCTCGGGGGGCTCGTGACTCTGGCCCTCGGACTGGCCGCCTCCTGGTGGGGCATCGTGACGCCGCTCGAGGCGGCTCGCGCGCAGGCGCCGGAGGTCCACTACGACATCAAGCTGTTCGTCCTGGCGCCGCTGCTGCTGATCTTCGGCCTGTTCTTCCTGCTGGTCGGCGACCGCGTGCCCTACCGCAACGCCGAGGAACGCAAGCTCACGACGGTCGGATGGATCCTGATGACAGTCGTCGCCGTGGCGGCGTTCGGCAGCTACTTCCTGCTCAAGCAGCAGTTCGCGACGCTGGGCTATCACTAGGAACCGCTCCAGATGACGCCGATCAAACGACCCATGACGTTCCGCGAACGCCTATTCTTCATCATCTTTGCGGCCTGCCTCCTGTCCCTTTTTGCGTTCACGGCCTGGCGCATCGAGCGGGACGCCAAGGCGGCGGACGCGATGCAATCGCCTTTGCCGGTGGTCACGAAAGATCTGGATGGGCGCGTCTTGACCGTGGATGGGCGGCCCGTCAGCTCCCCACCGCATACCGCGCCGTCACTCCGTCCGGCTCCCACTGGTGCTGTTCCAGTCGGTCCAGAGACCTGACCACCCGCTCCACGAACCCCGCCGGATCGCCCGCCTCGACCGCGGGCCTCAGCCACTCCGTCACCACCGCCCGCGCGGGGAAGAAGCCGACAGGCCCCGGCACGCTCAGCGCCACCTCGATCCCCTCGGCCAGCCAGCCGGCGACCACCACGAACAATCCCTCGGACGCCAGGAAGTCGCTGCGGCGCAGGACGTACAGGGTGATCACCCCCTCATCGATCCCGTCGGGACGGACGATCACGCCGCTGCGGTCGGGCCGCCAGTCGTCGCCCAGTTCGATCACGCGCCACAGGCAGAACCAGATCCGGCAGGTCTGCGGCCGGATCGCATGCACGGCGCAGCCCGAACCGTCGACGCAATAGCCACACAGCTCGCCCGTGGGCTTGGCCAGTTCGGGCAGGTCCAGCGGAATGACGCGGCAGCATTCGACGCAGCCGCCGCATTCGCGGTCGGGGAGGAGGGGCAGGCTCATCGCGGAGCGACGCCAGAAAGACGGGACCGGGTCAACTGAAGTCCGTCCGTCCACAGCTTGCTTGCACCGGGGCGTCATGTCCCGCTGACGTGACGAGAATCCCTGTACAACCAGCGCATGGCGGGCCGTTTCCCCATTCTCTACCTCGCCGAGGCCGGCGCAGACGACGCAGTGATGTCCTCGGGCGTGCTCGCGTATCTGGTCGACGCCATGCCGCAGGCCAGCTTCACCATTGTAGGTTCGCCGCAGAGCGCGCCCCTGTTCGCCGACACCCCGCGCCTCGACAAGCTGATCGTGCTGGAGAAGGAGGGCCGCCTCGACTGGCTGGGCCTGTGGAACCAGGTCCGCGCGATCAAATGGGGCCTGATCGTCGACATGCGCGGCACCACCTTCTCGGGCAAGCTCAGCCGCCAGAAGCGGGCCGTGCGCGGCAAGGACGAGGCGGGCGTGCACAAGGTCGAACTGGCCGCCCGCGTGCTGCAACTGGATGAGATCCCGGCTCCCCGGCTGTTCGTCTCGGGCGCCACCCGCGCCTCCATCGAGCCCCTCCTGCCCCAGGATGGCGCGCCCCTGCTGGTCATCGCGCCGGGCGCCGACTGGGTCGGCCGCGAATGGCCGCCCGAACGCTATGCGACCCTCGCCGCCACCCTGACCAACGACGGGCCGCTGGCCGGCGGCCGGGTGGTCGTGCTCGGCGACGAGAAGGACAAGGACGCGGGCCACACCATCCGCCTGGCCATGCCGCGCAACCGCACCAGCGAACTGCCGGGCAAGCTGTCGATGGTGCAGGCCCTGGCGGTGCTGGAACGGGCGAAGCTCTATCTGGGCGGCGACTCGGTCTGGACCCAGCTGGCGGTCGCCGCCGGCGCGCCGGTGGTGGCGGCCTACGGCCCCTCAGACGAGACGGTGCGCGGGCCCTGGACCGGGGTGGTCGTGCGCGGCCCCCGCTCGGTGGAGGAGTTCCG
>NZ_JAHFPF010000131.1 GCF_023259385.1 Brevundimonas sp.
GCTGCGCTCGATCCCGGTCGGCACGATCATCCACAACGTCGAAATGAAGCCGGGCAAGGGCGCCCAGCTGGCCCGTTCGGCCGGCGCCTACGCCCAGCTGGTCGGTCGCGATCAGGGCTACGCCCAGATCCGTCTCGGCTCGGGCGAGCTTCGCATGGTCCTGGACGGCTGCATGGCCACGGTGGGCGCGGTTTCGAACCCCGACCACATGAACCAGAACCTCGGCAAGGCCGGCCGCAAGCGTCACATGGGCTGGCGTCCGCACGTTCGCGGCGTGGCCATGAACCCGATCGACCACCCGCACGGTGGTGGTGAAGGCCGGACCTCTGGTGGTCGCACCCCGGTTACGCCGAGGGGCAAGGACACCAAGGGCACCCGGACCCGCAAGAACAAGGCGACGGACAAGTACATCATCCGCACTCGCCACGTTAAGAAGGCTCGCTAAGAATGGCTCGCTCCTCCTGGAAAGGCCCGTTTGTCGACGGGTATCTGCTCAAGAAGGCCGACGCCGTTCAAACGTCGGGCCGCAAGGACGTGATCAAGACCTGGTCGCGCCGCTCCACCATCCTGCCGCAGTTCGTCGGTCTGACGTTCGGCGTCCACAACGGCCAGAAGCACGTGCCGGTGATCGTCTCTGAAGAGATGGTCGGCATGAAGTTCGGCGAGTTCGCCCCGACCCGGAACTTCCCGGGTCACGCGGCGGACAAGAAGGCCAAAAGGAAGTAACTGATGGCCCAGACCAAAAACCCCCGCCGGGTCGCCCTCACGGAAGCCCGCGCCAAGCTGGTGAACGTCCGGATCAGCCCGCAAAAGCTGAACCTGGTCGCCCAGTCGATCCGCGGCCTGCCGGTGCAGAAGGCGCTCAACGAGCTGGAATTCAGCCGTAAGCGCATCGCCACCGACGTCCGCAAGGTCCTGTATTCGGCGATCTCGAACGCCGAGAACAACCACAACCTCGACATCGACAACCTGGTCGTCGCCGAGGCCTTCGTGGGCAAGAACCTGGTGATGAAGCGTTTCGCGAGCCGCGCTCGTGGTCGTTCGTCGCGCATCCTGAAACCGTTCAGCGAGATCACCATCGTGGTCCGTGAAGCCGGCGAGGCCGCCTGATGGGTCAGAAAATCAATCCGCTCGGTTTCCGCCTCGGCGTGAACCGCACGTGGGACAGCCGCTGGTTCGCCGATGGCGCGAACTACGCCCGCCTGCTGCACCAGGACCTGGCGCTGCGCACGTGGCTCAAGGAACGCCTGCAAGCCGCCGGCGTGTCGCGCATCATCATCGAGCGCCCGCACAAGAAGTGCCGCGTGACGATCTACGCCGCCCGTCCGGGTGTCGTGATCGGCAAGAAGGGCGCCGACATCGAGAAGCTCCGCAAGGACATCTCGGCCCGCACTGAAGGCGAAGTTCACCTGAACATCGTCGAAGTCCGCAAGCCGGAAACCGACGCGCAGCTGATCGCCGAGAACATCGCGCAGCAGCTGGAACGCCGTATCGCGTTCCGCCGCGCCATGAAGCGGGCGATGCAGTCGGCCATGCGCCTCGGCGCCAAGGGCGTCCGCATCAACGTTTCGGGCCGCCTCGGCGGCGCTGAAATCGCTCGTATGGAATGGTACCGCGAAGGTCGCGTGCCGCTTCACACCCTGCGCGCCGACATCGACTACGGCTTCATCCAAGCCAAGACGACGTACGGCATCATCGGCGTGAAGGTCTGGGTCTTTAAGGGTGAAGTGCTCGAGCACGACCCGATGGCCCAGGACAAGCGTTGGGCCCAGGAAGCCTCGGGTCCGTCGTCGAATGAAGGCCGCGAACGCGGCGGTCCCCGTGGGGATCGCGGTCCGCGCCGTGACCGGGGACGTGAGAACTAAGTCATGCTGCAACCGAAGAAAACCAAGTACCGGAAGGCCTTCAAGGGCCGGATCCACGGTTCGGCCAAAGGCGGCTTCTCGCTGAACTTCGGCTCGTACGGCCTGAAGACGGTCGAGCCGGAACGCATCACCGCGCGTCAGATCGAGGCGGCTCGCCGCGCGATCACCCGCCAGATGAAGCGTCAGGGCCGCGTCTGGATCCGCGTCTTCCCCGACCTGCCCGTCACGGGCAAGCCGGCCGAAGTCCGGATGGGCAAGGGCAAGGGCGCCGTGGACCACTGGGCCGCGCGTTGCCACCCGGGCCGTATCCTGTTCGAAATCGACGGCGTGCCGGACGACATCGCTCGCGAAGCGCTGCGCCTCGGCGCCGCCAAGCTGCCGGTCCGCACCAAGGTGGTCACTCGCCTCGACGCCGGCGTCGCCCATGTGGAGGCTGCTGCCTGATGGCCAAGATCGCCGATCTCCGGTCGCAAACCGCCGACCAGCTGTCCGACGAGCTGCTGAAGCTCAAGAAGGAACAGTTCAACCTGCGTTTCCAGGCCGCCACCGGCCAAATGGAAAAGACTCACCGCGTTGGTGAAGTGCGCAAAGACATCGCCCGCATCTCGACGCTTCTGCGCGAGAAGCGCGTGAACGCGTAAGGAACGAATATGCCGAAGCGAATTCTCGAAGGCGTGGTCGTCTCTGACAAGGGCGACAAGACTGTCATCGTCAAGGTCGAGCGCACCCTGCTGCACCCGGTCCTGAAGAAGACTGTCCGTCTCTCCAAGAAGTACCACGCCCACGACGAAGCGAACGCCCTCAAGGTCGGTGACCTGGCCCGCATCGTCGAGTGCGCCCCGAAGTCCAAGCTGAAGCGCTGGGAAGTCCTGTCGGACGCCTCGGCCGCCTCGGCTTCGTAAAGAGAAGGATCGGATCCTATGATCCAGATGCAAACTAACCTGGAGGTGGCCGACAATTCGGGCGCTCGCCGGGTCATGTGCATCAAGGTGTTGGGCGGCTCCAAGCGCCGCTACGCCTCGGTGGGCGACACCATTGTCGCCTCGGTGAAGGAAGCGATTCCGCGCGGCCGCGTGAAGAAGGGCGACGTCGTTCGCGCCATCGTCGTGCGCACCGCCAAGGACATCATGCGCAAGGACGGCTCTGTCATCCGTTTCGACAAGTCGGCCGCCGTCATCGTCAACAAGCAGAACGAGCCTGTCGGCACGCGGATCTTCGGCCCGGTTCCCCGCGAACTGCGCGCCAAGAACCACATGAAGATCATCTCGCTGGCTCCGGAGGTCCTGTAACATGGCCGCCAAGATCAAAAAGGGCGACAACGTCGTCGTCCTGACCGGCAAGGACAAGGGCCGCACCGGCCAGGTCCTCAAGGTCCTTCCGACCGAAAACCGCGTCCTGGTTCAGGGCATCAACATGGTTCAGCGCCACACGCGTCCGACCCAGGGTGACCCGCAGGGCGGCATCAAGAACAAGGAAGCGTCGCTTCACCTGTCGAACGTCGCGATCGCCGACGCCAACGGCAAGGCGACCCGCGTCGGCTTCAAGGTTGAAGGCGACAAGAAGGTTCGCTTCGCCAAGACGACGGGAGACGTCATCTGATGGCCGACACCAAATACACTCCGCGCCTCAAGGGCGAGTACGTTTCGCGCATCCGCGGCGAGCTGAAGACCAAGTTCGGCTACACCAACGAGATGCAGATCCCCAAGCTGGACAAGATCGTCCTGAACATGGGCATCGGTGAAGCCGTGGCCGACTCCAAGAAGGCGACCGCCGCCCTCAAGGATCTGACGCAGATCGCCGGTCAGAAGGCCGTGCCGACCAAGGCCCGCAACTCCATCGCCGGCTTCAAGCTGCGCGAAGGCATGGTTGTCGGCGGCAAGGTCACCCTGCGCGGCGACCAGATGTACGAGTTCCTGGACCGGTTCATCACGATCGCGCTGCCGCGCGTGAAGGATTTCCGGGGCCTGAAGGGCACCTCGTTCGACGGTCGCGGCAACTACGCCACGGGTCTGAAGGAGCACATCGTGTTCCCGGAGATCAACTACGACCAGATTGATCAGATGTGGGGCATGGACATCATCGTCTGCACCACGGCCAAGACCGATGAGGAAGCCAAGGCTCTCCTCACCGAGTTCAAGTTCCCGTTCGTGAACTGAGCGGGAAGGGAAACAGACAATGGCTAAGAAGTCCGCTGTAAACCGTAACGAGAAGGTCAAGGCCCTCGTCGCGAAGTACGCCGACAAGCGCGCCGCCCTGAAGGCGACCGCGAACAACGAGTCCCTCCCGCTTGAGGAGCGCTTCGAAGCGCGCCTGAAGCTGGCGGAACTGCCGCGCAATTCCGCGCCGAACCGCATCCGCAACCGCTGTGAGGTGACGGGTCGTCCGCGCGCCTACTATCGCAAGCTGAAGATGAGCCGGATCGCCCTGCGTGAGCTGGGCAACCTGGGTCAGATCCCCGGCCTGACGAAGTCGAGCTGGTAAGGGGAGCATAAAGTCATGATGATCAACGATCCCCTGAGCGACATGATCGCCCGCATCAAGAACGCCGCGACCCGCAAGCGTTCGAAGGTGCTGACCCCGGCTTCCCGCCTGCGCCAGCGCGTCCTCGACGTGCTGCAGGACGAAGGCTACATCCGCGGCTACAACCTGGTGCAAAACCCGGGTGAGTTCCCGCAGTTCGAGATCGAGCTGAAGTACTTCGACGGCCAGCCGGTGATCGCCGAGATCGCCCGCGTGTCGAAGCCCGGCCGTCGCGTCTATTCGGCCATCAGCGATCTGAAGCCGATCAAGAACGGCCTCGGCATTTCGATCCTCTCGACGTCCAAGGGCGTCATGTCGGACGCTGCCGCCCGCGACGCGAACGTCGGCGGCGAAGTCCTCTGCAGGGTCTACTAAGATGTCCCGTATCGGCAAGAAAACCATCGCGATCCCGAAGGGCGTCACTGTCGCCCTCGACGGTCAGACCGTCTCGGTGAAGGGTCCCAAGGGCGAACGCACCTGGACCGTCGCTGAAGAGATCGAAGTCAAGCAGGAAGGCGACGAGCTGTCGCTGACCCCGCGGGCTGACACCCAACGCGCCCGCGCGATGTGGGGTCTGTCGCGCACGCTGGTCGACAACATGGTCGTCGGCGTCACCACCGGCTTCGACAAGACGCTGGAACTGGTCGGCGTCGGCTATCGCGCGGCGATGAAGGGCAACCAGCTGTCGCTGCAGCTCGGCTTCTCGCACGACGTCGACATCGATCCGCCGGCCGGCGTCAGCTTCGCTGTTCCGAAGCAGACCGAGATCAAGATCTCGGGCGCGGACAAGCAAGCCGTCGGCCAGATCGCCGCCGTCATCCGCAAGCTTCGTCCGCCGGAGCCCTACAAGGGCAAGGGCGTGCGCTACCAGGGCGAAACCGTCCGGCGCAAGGAAGGCAAGAAGAAGTAAGTCATGGCTCTCTCTCTTCAACAAAAAGCCAAGCGCCGCTCGGAGCGCAACCGTCGCCGCCTGAAGGCTGTCGCCAACGGTCGCCTGCGCCTGTCGGTCTCCCGTTCGGACAAGAACATCTCGGCCCAGATCATCGACGACGTCCAGGGCGTCACGGTGGCCGCCGCCTCGTCGCTGGAAGGCGGCAAGGGCAGCAAGGGCTCGGACGTCGCCGCGGCCGCCGCCATCGGCAAGCTGATCGCCGAGCGCGCCAAGGAGAAGGGCGTCACCGACGTCGTCTTCGATCGCGGCGGTTACATCTATCACGGACGGGTGAAGGCGCTGGCGGAAGCCGCGCGTGAAGCCGGCCTGAACTTCTAAGGGACGCGACAGATGGCGCAACAACCCCAACGCGGCGGCGGCGGCAACGACCGCAACCGTCGTGACAACCGCAACGCTCCCGCCGTCGACGGTCCGGACTCGGACATCGTCGAGAAGCTGGTGCACATCAACCGCGTCGCCGCCACCGTGAAAGGCGGCCGTCGCTTCAGCTTCGCCGCCCTCATGGTCGTCGGTGACGGCAAGGGCCGCGTCGGCTTCGGTCACGGCAAGGCGCGCGAAGTGCCGGAAGCCATCCGCAAGGCGACCGAAGAAGCCAAGAAGACCATGATCAAGGTTCCGCTGCGCGAGAACCGCACCCTGCACCACGACGGCAACGGCCGTTGGGGCGCCGGCAAGATCATGATGCGCGCCGCTCCTCCGGGAACGGGCGTCATCGCGGGCGGTCCGATGCGCGCCGTGCTCGAAACCCTCGGCGTCCAGGACGTCGTGGGCAAGTCGACCGGTTCGTCGAACCCCTACAACATGATCCGTGCGACGTTCGAGGCCCTCAAGGTCCAGTCGTCGCCGCGTCAGGTCGCTTCGAAGCGTGGCAAGAAGGTCGCCGACCTGATGGGCCGCCGCAACGACGGCGCCTCGTCGCCTGAAGCCATCGAGGGCTGATAGACATGGCCAAGACCGAATCCAAAGCCACCGTCACCATCCGCCAGACCGGTTCGCCGATCCGCCGCAAGTCGGACCAGCGCGCCACCCTGTCGGGCCTGGGCCTGAACCGCGTGGGCCGCGAGTCCACGCTGGAAGACACCCCGTCCGTCCGTGGCATGATCGCCAAGGTCGCGCACATGGTCGTCGTGGTCGAGAAGTAAGCTGCTCCCGCCCTTTCGGGGGCGGGACAAGTCGCCGCTTGCGGCGGCAGGGCAAGGGCGGCTATAGGCCGCCCTTCCTTGCGTTCCGGACCTGTCCGGGGCGCGACACAGACATCAACGCCGAGTCCGCTCCCTGAGCGGGCGCTAGAACCCGAAAGGATCAGGCACATGAAACTGAACGAAATCCGCGACAACGAAGGCGCCCACAAGAAGCGCATGCGCGTCGGCCGTGGCCCTGGCTCGGGCAAGGGCAAGACCGCCGGTCGCGGCGTCAAGGGTCAGAAGTCGCGTTCGGGCGTCGCCATCGGCGGCTTCGAAGGCGGCCAGATGCCGCTCTACATGCGCATGCCCAAGCGCGGCTTCAACAATCCGAACGCGCTGAAGCTGGCCGAGGTGAACCTGTGGCGCCTGCAAGACGCCATCGACGCCGGCAAGCTGGACGCCAAGGGTGAGATCAAGGGCGACGCCCTGGTCGCCGCCGGCGTGATCCGTCGCGTCAAGGACGGCGTCCGCGTTCTGGGCACCGGCGAAATCAAGGCCAAGCTGAACCTGGTCGTGTGGTCGGCCTCGGCCGGCGCCGTCAAGGCGATCGAAGCCGCCGGCGGTTCGGTCGTGCAGGAGCGCATCGCCGCTGAAGCCAAGGCCGCCGCCCGCGTCGAGAAGCGCAACGCCGCCAAGGGCAAGGCTCCGGCCCCCAAGGCGCCGAAGGGCGACGCCAACAAGGTCTCGGCCCGCGCCAAGCGCACGGCTGCGAAGTAAAAAGACTAGGGGGCGCCCTCGCCACGAGGGCGCCCTTCTCCTATCTGGACGCAGGCGCGGACTCGTCGTCCGATGCGCCGCGTTCTGATCAGTCGGGGTGACACTATGGCTTCGGCCGCCGAACAACTCGCAGCAAACATGAACATGGGCTCGTTCGCGCGTGCGACCGAGCTTCACAAGCGCCTGCTCTTCACGGTGCTGGCCATGGTCGTGTTCCGTATCGGCTGCTACGTGCCGATCCCCGGGATCAACAACGAAGCCTTCCTGGCCTTCTTCCAGAATCCGGACGGCAACCGCGGCATCCTGGACATGTTCAACATGTTCTCCGGCGGCGCCGTGCAGAACATGGCCGTCTTCGCGCTGAACGTGATGCCGTACATCTCGGCCTCGATCATCGTGCAGCTGATGGGCGCGGTGTACCCGCCCTGGGAAAAGCTGCGTAAGGAAGGCGGCGAGAGCGGCCGCAAGCAGCTGAACCAGTACACCCGCTATCTGACGGTCGTGCTGGCGCTGGCGCAGGCCTTCGGCATCGCCACCCAGCTGAACGGCCAGGCCGGCCTGATCGACGAGCCGGGCCTGTTCTTCATCATCACCACCACGACCTGCCTGACCGCCGGCACCATGTTCCTGATGTGGCTGGGCGAGCAGATCACCGAGCGCGGCGTCGGCAACGGCATCTCGCTGATCATCTTCGCCGGCATCGTGGCCGTCCTGCCGGGCACCATCGCCCGCCTGTTCGGCCTGGCCCAGCAAGGCCAGATGTCGCCGTTCGCCCTGATCTTCATCGCCGCCATGGCCGTGGCCGTGGTGATGTTCATCGTCTTCATGGAGCGCGCCCAGCGCCGCCTGCTGATCCAGTATCCGAAGCGCCAGGAAGGCAACCGGATGGCTGGGGGCGAGCGCTCGTTCCTGCCGCTGAAGGTCAACACCGCGGGCGTGATCCCGCCGATCTTCGCCTCGTCGCTGCTGATGCTGCCGACGACGGTCGCCTCGCTGACCGCGACGGCCAACCTGCCGCCGTGGATGGACTGGCTGCCGCTGGTCACCGCGCAGATGCAGCACGGCCAGCCGCTGTTCTCGGCCCTGTACGCGATCCTGATCGTCTTCTTCTGCTTCTTCTACACCTCGATCACCTTCAATCCCGAGGACACGGCCGAGAACCTGCGCAAGTACGGCGGCTTCCTGCCGGGCATCCGTCCGGGCAAGCGCACGGCCGAGTATCTGGACTACGTCCTGACCCGCCTGACGGTGATCGGCGCGGCCTACATCACCGCCGTCTGCCTGCTGCCCGAGATCGTCGTCGCCAACTTCGGCAACGGCCTGTATTTCGGCGGCACCTCGGTTCTGATCGTGGTCTCGGTGACCATGGACACCGTGGCGCAGATCCAGTCGCAACTGCTGGCGCACCAGTACGAAGGCCTGATCAAGAAGGCCAAGCTGCGCGGCCGGGGCAAGGGCGTGACCGCGCCCGCGCGCCGGTAAGTCTGATCGCACGGGGAGGGCGGCGATGAATCTGATCCTGTTCGGACCGCCGGCGGCGGGCAAGGGCACGCAGGCCAAGCGCCTGGTCGAGTCCCGCGGCATGATCCAGCTGTCGACCGGCGACATGCTGCGCGAGGCGATCGCCTCGGGCTCCGAGCTGGGCCAGACCTGCCAGGCGATCATGTCGCGTGGCGACCTGGTCCCCGACGCCGTGGTCATCGCCCTGATCGAGGCCCAGCTGAAGGCCGCCGAGGACGCCGGCGGGGCCATCTTCGACGGCTTCCCCCGCACCCTGGCCCAGGCCGAGGCCCTGGATGAGATGCTGGCCAAGCTGGGCAAGCAGATCGACCACGTCATCCGCCTGAAGGTCGATGACGCCGCCCTGCTGGACCGGGTCTCGGCCCGGTTCGCCGACCAGGGCCGTCCGGACGACAATCCCGAAAGCTTCAAGGTCCGTCTGGACGCCTACAACCGCAACACGGCGCCCCTGCTGCCCTACTATGCGGACAAGGGCCTGCTGACCGAGGTCGACGGCATGGGCTCCATCGCCGCCGTCTCCGCCGCCATCGACGCCGCCCTGGCCTGATCAGGCCCTGATCCGGGGCCTGCTGACCGAGCAGGCGTACGATCCGTGACAGCGCGCGTTCATGTGCCATGTGGCATAGAACGCCGGTGAAGATGGGACATCCGATCCTGAAGGACCGCCGGGTCCGCAACGCCGGCATCGCCGCGAGCATTCTTGCGGCGCATCTGGTCGTGGCCGTTCTCATCGGTCGGGGCGGGCCGACGGGGCCGCTGGTCCTGCCTACGCCGCCGCTGAACGTCATCCTGTTCCGCCCGACGGTTCCGCCGCCCCCTCCGCCTCCGCCGCCTCCGGAACAGCCGGTGCGCAGTCAGGGGGGAGGGGCGCCCGCCGCGCCGTCGCGCGTCCACGTCACGCCGCGCCCGCCCGAC
>NZ_JAHFPF010000132.1:0-8737 GCF_023259385.1 Brevundimonas sp.
GTCCAGCACGATGATGGGCGACATCGACGAGCGCGGCCGCTTGCCCGCCGCCACCGCATTGGCCGCGGGGCCGCCGTCGGCGCGTGCGGGCGAGAAGGAGAAGTCGGTCAGCTGGTTGTTGAGGAAGAAGCCCGCCGCCATCCGGCCCGAGCCGAAGATGCTCTCGACCGTGGTGGTCATGCTGACCGCGTTCCCGGCCGCATCGACGATGACCATGTGGCTGGTGCCCGCGGGCTCACGCGTGGCGTCCGGTCCGGTCAGCGCTCCGCCCGGCGGCGTGCCCGGCTGGGCGGCGCCGGTCAGGCCGGGGGCCAGGGCCGCGCGTGAGGCGACATAGGCCGGGTCCAGCAGCCCCTGCACCGGCACACCGACAAAGGCCGGATCGCCGACATAGCGGTCGCGGTCGGCGTACATCAGCCGCTGCAGCTGGGCGAAGGCGGTCCAGGCGGCGACGCTGTCGGGGCCGGCGTCGATGTCCGGCGTACGCTCGGCCATGGCCAGCAGCTGCAGCACCGCCACGCCCGAGGACGGCGGCGGCGGCACGCAGACCACATAGATGCGGTAGGGGCGGCACAGGGCTCCACGCTCGATCGGCTGGTAGGCGGCGATGTCGGCGGCGGTCAGGGCGCCCGGGCGGGGGTCCTGCGCCACCGTGGCGGCGATCTCGCGCGCGATGCGGCCGCGGTAGAAGACCTCTGTCCCCTGCGCCGCCAGATCAGCGACGGTGCGGGCGTACTCGGGGTTCTTCAGGGTGTCGCCGGCGACGTAGCGGGATCCGTCCGCCTTGGTGAAATAGGCGTCGGCCCAGCGGGTGCGAGCCTGCCCCCGGGTCAGGGCGATCATGCCGGCGAGGCGCGGACTGACCGTGAAGCCGTCCCGGGCCAGACGCTCTGCGTCGCCGAACAGGGCGCTCCACGGCAGGCGGCCGTGTTCCTTCTGGGCCATGGCCAGCATGGACACCGCGCCGGGCGCGCCGGTCGAGCGGCCGCTGAGCACGGCGGACATGACGTCGAGCGGCTGACCGTTCTCGTAGAACAGTTCGGGCGTCGCGGCGGCGGGGGCGGTCTCCCGGCCGTCGTAGCTGGTCACCTCGCCCGTGGCGGCGTCATAGACCATCATGAAGGCGCCGCCGCCCAGGCCGGACGACTGGGGCTCGACCAGGCCCAGCACCGCCTGAACGGCCACGGCGGCGTCGACCGCCGAGCCGCCCGCGTTCAGGACCCGCATGCCCGCCTCCACCGCCAACGGATTGGCGGCGGCGATGAACGGCCCCTTGGCCTGCGGGGCGACGGGAGCCTGGACCGCCGCCACGGACGCGGGCGCCGGGGCGGCGGGAGCGGTCCAGCCCGTACAGCCCGACAGCGCCATCCCGAGAACGACGGCGGTCGCCGCCAGCACACGCAAGGGACGGGTCGGACGAAACGGCATGGAGAACTCGGCTGATGCGGCGGGGAGGAACGCCCTAAATCGGGGCGGCACCCTGCCGCTTCAACGCTCCGAACGAAACCCCTGACGCGCCCGCCATGAAATCGTCCCGGAAAACAGTCGATCCGGGTCTTGCCCCCCCGGCATACGTGGGGTAGAGACCCGCCCTCGCCGTTCGCGGCCGTGCGCACCCGTAGCTCAGCTGGATAGAGCACCAGACTACGAATCTGGGGGTCAGGAGTTCGAATCTCTTCGGGTGCGCCATTCGCTTCTTCTGGATCCGTGATCCAGGCCGGAGCCATCCCTTCCAGACATGACGATCCCGGCTCACGCCTTCAGCGCACCGCGTTCTGAAGGTGTCCCGGCGGCGTCCGCCGCGACACGCGACCCAGGCTATGCGGCGGCGGCGATGAGGGCGTTGTCGATCTCGTCAGCGCGCCGGGCGGCGAGGCGCTGGAGATGGGGTCCGGACAGCGGGCGAACACAGGCCTTGCCAGACGCCTCGCCGAGCCGCTCGCCATGCCCGTCCGTCCCAACCGCTTGTCCCGGCGTTCCACCGTCGGCGTCTCGCTTTCCTGTTTCAGCATAAGGACTTGCGAGGATCCCGCGGCGTCCGGCATGGTCCCCCGCCGGCATCGGGCGGGGACCCGTTCCGCGGCCACGGCGGCCTGATGAATGGGGAGCAGTATGAGCGCGTATCAGGGGGCTTCCACGGCGTCGGCCGACGCCGGACCGGCCTCCTGGGTCTTCCTCGATCGCGAGGCCCTCTCCGCGCCGGATGCTGGGTCGGAAGAGCGCGTCGGCCTGGTGGTCGACGGGCGCGGTGATACGGCGCGGCTGCGCATGGGCGCGCTGTCGGCGCTGGAGCCCGAACCCGACGGCGGCGGGCGGCTGATCCTCGCCACGGACCGCGCCTCGGCGCCGAAATGGCTGGCGGACCTGAAGCCCCCGCGCCCGGTTACGCCCTCGGCCTTCACCACCCTGATCATCAACCTGATCGAGGAGTTGGCCGGGCTGGCCGCGAGCCCCCGCGCCGACGACGCCTCCGTGGTGGTGGAGTCCATCCTGATGCTGGCGCGAACCGCCCTGGAGCGGCCTCCGGAGCCGGCCGCCCCAGCGGGGATGGCGGGCGATCCGGAGATGCTGGCCGCCGCGCGGCTGATCGAGGAGCGGCTGCTGGATCCGGACCTGGACGCCGGCAGTCTGATGCACGCCCTCGGCCTTTCGCGCTCCAGCCTGTATCGGGCGTTTCAACCCGTCGGCGGGGTGCAGGCCTACATCCGGCAAAGGCGGCTTGAGCATGCCCGCGACCTGCTGATGCGCCGGACTGGACCGCGTCCGACCGTGAGCGAGGTGGCCCAGGCCTGCGGCTTCGCCAGCGATTCCCACTTCAGCCGCGCCTTTCGCAAGGCCTTCGGCTCATCGCCCGGCGCCCGGCGCGAGAGCGAACCGTCAGGCTGAGCGCAGGACCCGCGGCGCGCGCGCGCCGAGCGTCGTGCGGCCGCGCAGCCAGTTGACCACCATGTCGTGCCGGAAGGGGCCGCGCGGGGTCTCGGCGAGGGCCCGGGTCTCGAGCCGGCGCGCCGCCATCTCTCCCGGCGCATGGCCGAACCGTTCGCGGTACAGGCGGGCGAAATGGGCCGCGCTGGCGAAGCCGTGGCGATAGGCGACCTCGGCCACCGTCTGGCGGCGCGGGTCCCGGCCGCCGAGCGCCGCCCGCGCGCCGTCCAGTCTCAGGTCCAGCATGTAGCGGCGCAGGCCGCCCGGGGCGAAGGCGCGGAACAGGGTGGTGCGCGACACCCCCGACGCGGCCGCGATGTCCTGCACCGTCACCTGGGGGTCGAGCAGCCGCTGGCGCATGAAGCGGGTCGCGCGGTGGCGAACCGTGGCGTGGATGGCGGACAGTTGCTCGGGCGTGGCGGTGCTGTGACGGCCCACGGCGCGTTCGGCGATGAGCAGGGCGGCCTCGACGGCGGCCGCGCCCTCGTCATGGCGCAGGCCCGAAGCCGTATCGGCCAGCAGGCACAGGTGGCTGGCCAGAAGCCGGCCCATCGGATTGTCGGGCGAGATCGCCAGCCCGTGAATCCCGCCGTCGCGCATCCACAGCGGCGCGGCGATGCGGGGGATCATCAGGGTGACCAGATCGATGGCCTCGGCCCGGGACACCGACGGCCGCGAGAGATCGCGGAAATGGATCGATCCGGCCGAAGAGCGGATATCGGCGCCGTCGGCGTCGCCGACCAGCGGCGCGAACAGGACGAAGACGTTGATGGCGTCCAGCCCGGACGCGCGCACCGTGCCGGCTGTGCGGCGCAGGGTCTGCGGCACCGAATAGCCGCGCGCGATGCTGCCGTTGTCGAAGACCGAGCCCATGGTGCGGCTGACGAAGCCGGCGCGGGCGTCCGGGTCGACGCCCTCGACGTCGTAGATGTCACGCATGCTCTGGTGATAGCCGTCGAACGCATCCGGGTCGGACTGCGTCGTGACGTCCCACGAATACGAGACGGGGCGGGAGCGATCGTCGACCGGCACAGGGGACTCCAGAACGCGCCGAGAAAGCCACGTTTCCGTTGTCGGATCAACGCACTTCGCCTTCCGGGCGGGTTTGGAGGGCGCTCTGGTGGACCCGGCGCCGCCGAGGCCGCAGACTGTGCGCCGAATGATCGAATCGCCCCGCTCCGCCGCCTTCGAGGCCTATGAGTTCTTCGCCGGCGGCGGGATGCTCCGCGCCGGGCTGGGCGAGCGCTGGCGCTGCACCTTCGCCAACGATATCGACCCGCAGAAGGCCGTCGCCTATCGCGCCAACTGGGGTGGCGAGGAACTGGCGGTCGGCGACATCGGCGCGGTGACGCCCGCCGACCTGCCGGGGCAGGCCGATCTGATGTGGGGCTCCTTCCCCTGCCAGGACCTGTCGCTGGCGGGCGCGGGGGCCGGGCTGGGCGGAGCCCGCTCGGGGACCTTCCACGCCTTCTGGGATCTGGCCAGAGGCCTGGCGCGCGAGGGCCGGGGCCCCAGGATCGTGGCCATCGAGAATGTCTGCGGCGCCCTGACCTCGCGGGGCGGGCGGGATTTCGAGATCCTGTGCCGGACCTGGGATGAGGCGGGCTACGCCGTCGGGGCCCTGGTGATCAACGCCGACCGCTTCGTGCCCCAGTCGCGGCCGCGTCTGTTCGTGATCGGGGTGCGCGGCGACGTGGCCATCGACCCGGCCCTGCTGGCCGACGGACCGGAAGCGCCCTTCCACCCGGCCAATCTGCGGCGGGCGACGGAGCGGCTGCCCGAGGCCCTGCGCCGGCGGATGCTGTGGTGGCGGCTGCCCGAACCGGTCGAACCGGTGGCCGGCCTGGCCGCCGTGACCGAAACGGACGGCGCTCACCTGAACTGGCATTCCGAGGCGCAGACGGCGCGGCTGCTGAGCCTGATGTCGCCGGTCAACCGGGCCAAGGTCGAGGCCGCGCGCGCGGCGGGCGGGCGTCAGGTCGGCGCCCTGTACCGACGCACCCGGCGCGACGCGGACGGCCGCCGGCTGCAGCGGGCCGAGGTGCGCTTCGACATGGCCGGCTGCCTGCGCACGCCGGGCGGCGGCTCCAGCCGCCAGACCCTGCTGGTGATCGAGGCGGGGCGGGTGCGTTCGCGGCTTATGACGGCGCGGGAGACCGCCCGGCTGATGGGGCTGCCGGACGCCTATCGCCTGCCCGGCTCGTACAGCGCCGCCTGCAAGCTGACCGGAGACGGGGTGGCCGCGCCGGTGGTGCGGCATCTGGCCCGCTGGCTTTTCGAACCGCTGGCGGGAACGAAAGGCGCGGCCCGCGAGGCGGCCTGAGCTCACTCCGCTTGCCAAACGCCGCGTCTGGCGCATCATGGCGGACAAAGAGGATCTGGGGAGATCATCCAATGAAATTCATGCTGATTGCCGCGGTCGCCCTGGCCACGACGGCGACGCCTGTCCTGGCGGAAAACTGGCAACCCTATTCGAGGACCGCGGCGCGGGCCTATCTGACCGACGTGGACAGCATCGTCGTCACTGACGCGATCACGTCGATCCGCGCCGCCTCGGTGCCGATGACGGCGCCGCCGGGCGACCTGACCCATACCGAAGAGACCTATCAGTTCGACTGCGCGGCCGGAAAATGGCGGACCGCCGGGTCCAGCGAGTTCGAGGCCGACGGCACCCACGAGGACTATCCCGAGGAGGGCGCCGCCTGGGAGCCCCTGCGGCCGAACACCAATCCCGACTTCCTGAAGCAGATCGCCTGCGACGGCTCGCGGTCGAGCTCAGGCTCCTTCCCGACGATCCGGGCCTTCATCGAAGCCGGACGGCCGTAGCCCTTCTGAGCGGAACGGAATCCAGGCCTCGATGGACGCTGCCCATCGAGGCCGATTTCGTTAGGCGTCGACGGCGGCGTCCAGGGCGTTTTCCTGGATGAACTCGCGGCGCGGTTCGACCACGTCGCCCATCAGCTTGGCGAAGAGGTCGGAGGCCTCTTCCTCGTGCGCGACATTGACCTGCAGCAGGGTGCGGGCGTTGACGTCCAGCGTCGTCTCCCACAGCTGCTCGGGGTTCATCTCGCCCAGGCCCTTGTAGCGCTGGATGGCGATGCCCTTCTTGCCCGCGTCCAGAACGGCCTCGAGCAGGTCGAGCGGACCGCGGATGGTCACCGACTTGTCCTTGCGGCGGAAGACGGCGGGCTTGTCGAACAGGCCCTCGAAGGCGGTGGCGCGTTCGGCCAGACGGCGGGCGTCCAGCGACCGGATCAGGGCCTCTTCCAGCACGATGCGCTCGGTGACGGCGCGGCGGACGCGTTCGAAGGCCACAGCCCCCTGGGCGCCCGGACCGCCGGTCCACGGACCGTCGCCCTCCTCGGCATAGAGGTTCAGGCGGGCGGCGGCCTTGACCGGATCCCCGCCCGCTTCCGCGAACAGGCCGGCCAGAGCCGACTGTTCGATGGCGAAGGTCGGCGCGCGCTGGCTGAGGCGATCGACCCCGGCCTTGAAGGCCTTGGCCTCGCGCACCAGCGCCTGCAGGTCCAGGCCGGTGCGGCGCTCGCCCGTGGGCAGGTCCAGCTCGGCGTCGGAGGAGCCTTCCTCAATGAGGTAGGAGTCCATCTCCGTCTGGTCCTTGAGGTAGCGCGACTGCTTGCCCTTGGAGACTTTGTAGAGCGGCGGCTGGGCGATGTAGACGTGGCCGCGTTCGATCAGCTCCGGCATCTGACGGTAGAAGAAGGTCAGCAGCAGGGTGCGGATGTGGGCGCCGTCGACGTCGGCGTCCGCCATCAGGATGATCTTGTGGTAGCGCAGCTTGTCGGCGTTGAAGTCGTCGCGGCCGATGCCGGTGCCGAGCGCCAGGATCAGGGTGCCGATCAGTTCCGACGACAGCATGCGGTCGAAGCGGGCGCGCTCGACGTTCAGGATCTTGCCGCGCAGGGGCAGGACGGCCTGGTTCTCGCGGTTGCGGGCCTGTTTGGCCGAGCCGCCGGCGGAGTCGCCCTCGACGATGAACAGTTCGGACTTGGCCGGATCGCGTTCCTGACAGTCGGCCAGCTTGCCGGGCAGGGAGCTGATCTCCATCGCCGTCTTGCGGCGGGTCAGGTCGCGCGCCTTGCGGGCGGCCTCACGGGCGGCGGCGGCCTCGATGATCTTGCCGACCACCAGCTTGGCCTCGACCGGGTGTTCCTCGAACCAGGTGGCGAGGCCTTCCTGGCACAGCCCCTCGACGGCCGGGCGGACCTCGGACGAGACCAGCTTGTCCTTGGTCTGGGAGCTGAATTTGGGATCCGGAACCTTGACCGACAGGACGCAGGTCAGGCCTTCGCGGGCGTCCTCGCCGGAGACCGAGACCTTCTCCTTCTTGGCCGCGCCGGCGGCCTCGATATAGCCGCCCATGACGCGGGTCAGGGCCGCGCGGAAGGCCGACAGGTGGGTGCCCCCATCCCGCTGCGGGATGTTGTTGGTGAAGCACAGCATGGTCTCGTGGTAGCTGTCGTTCCACCAGAGGGCGAGATCGAGCTCGATGCCCTCCTTCTTGCCGCGGATGACGATGACGTCCTTGAGGATGGGCGACTTGGACTTGTCCAGGTGGCGCACGAAGGCTTCGACGCCGCCCTCGTAGTGCAGGATCTCCTCGAACTTCTCGGCGTGCCGGTCGTCGCGCAGCTTGATGACCACGCCCGAGTTCAGGAAGGCCAGCTCGCGCAGGCGGTGCTCCAGCGTCTTCAGGTCGAAGTCGATGTGCGAGAAGGTGGTCAGCGACGGGAAGAAGGTGACCTGGGTGCCGGTCAGAAGCTCCCCGGCCTTGGCGCCCTCGGTGCGGATGGGGGCGTCGCCGGTGACCTTCAGGCTCTCGGCGGTGTCGCCGCGCTCGAAGCGCATCTCGTGGCGCTTGCCTTCGCGGAAGATGACCAGCTTCAGCCAGTCGGACAGGGCGTTGACGACCGAGACGCCGACGCCGTGCAGGCCGCCGGAGACCTTGTAGGAGTTCTGGTCGAACTTACCGCCCGCGTGCAGCTGGGTCATGATGACCTCGGCCGCCGAGACGCCTTCCTCGGCGTGGATGGCGGTGGGGATGCCGCGGCCGTTGTCGGTGACGGTGACCGAGCCGTCGGCGTTCAGGATGACCTCGACCAGGTCGGCGTGACCGGCCAGGGCCTCGTCGATGGCGTTGTCGACCACCTCATAGACCATGTGGTGCAGGCCGGAGCCGTCGTCGGTGTCGCCGATATACATGCCGGGGCGTTTGCGCACGGCGTCCAGGCCCTTGAGGACCTTGATGGAGTCGGCGCCGTATTCGGCCGGGGCGACAGCGTCGTCGGGGGTCTGATCGGTCATTCAATCGGTCGGTAAAGCGGCCCGGCGAAGGGCCCGGAAGGCGGCGCGAATCCGATCCGCGCCGAAGCAGTCAGAATATAGGAAATTTCCACGGGAATGCGAGGTTTTAAGGGCGTTTCCGGTGGGCGGATCGCCCCCCTTCGGACCGGCGCCGGGGCCCCGCGCCCGTGCATCCGATCGTCGAGGGTTCGGGCGGTGAAAACGCGTTTCCAAAGTCGGCTAAAACATAAACTACGATATCCGCGAAGGCCGGGATGGGCGGAGTCTAGCGGAGCCCGCTTCCAAGGCGGACTTAGGTCAGCGAGCGGAAGATTTTCACTTAAAGAACAGAGCCTTGTGCAGCACCAATGTGCGAGTTCAGGATGAACCGCCGCGTATCTTTTGAGGATGGAGGTCCGGATCTCCCTCCCCCTTGTGAGGAGGGATGTCGGCGCGCCGGCGACGACAGGGTGGGGTGCGTATCCGAGCGCTCGGTTCCCCACCCGTC
>NZ_JAHFPF010000132.1:8747-9571 GCF_023259385.1 Brevundimonas sp.
CGCCAGACTTCCGGGTCTGGCCTGGACGCTCAGCCGAAGCCGCCGTCCGCCACCGGCACGAACTGGGCGCGGCCCTGGAGAGGGGCGAACAGATCGGCCTCGGTACCGGTCATGAAGGCCTGCAGACCCAAGGCTTCGATCTCGTCGAACAGGGCGGCCCGACGGGCCGTGTCGAGGTGGGCCGGGGCCTCGTCCAGGAGCAGGACGGGGGCCGCGGCCTGGCCCGAGAGACGGGCGATCTGGGCCAGGATCAGATTGAGGACGAGCGCCTTCTGCTCGCCCGAGGAGCCTTCGGCGGCGGGGCGGTTCTTCTCGCGGTGCAGGGCGGTCAGGTCGGAGCGGTGCGGGCCGAACAGGGAGCGGCCGGCGGCGGCGTCGCGCGGACGGGACCGCGCCATGCCCTCGCGGATGGAGCCGGCGATGGCTTCGGCGTCGGCGCCCGAGGCGGCCAAAGCCTCGGCCTCGCCGGCCAGGCCGAGATCGGCCTGGGGGAAGAGGCGGTCGCCGCGGGTGTCGATGGCGGCCTGGAGCGTGGTCAGGGCGGCGGCGCGGGCCATGGCGGCGGCGGCCCCGGCCTCGCCCAGCCGGATCTCCAGCGCGTCCAGCCACAGGGGATCGGCGGGTCGGCCTTCGGCGCCGTCAGTGAGCAGGCGCAGCCGCTCGCGCAGGGCCTTCTCGTAACCGGAGACGGCGGCGGCGTGATCGGGATTGGCGGCGAAGACCAGCCGGTCGAAGAATTTCAGCCGCTCGGCCCGGGCGTCGGAGAACAGCCGGTCCTGCTCGGGCGTGGCCCAGACGGGGCGCAGATAGTCGAGCAGGCGGCC
>NZ_JAHFPF010000133.1 GCF_023259385.1 Brevundimonas sp.
GCCCCCGCCTGCTCGCGGCCCTGACCTGCGGCGCGGCGCTGGCGGGCGCCGGGGCGGGCTTTCAGATCCTGTTCCGCAACCCCCTGGCCTCGCCCGACCTGCTCGGCGTCTCTTCCGGCGCGGGCTTCGGCGCGGCGGTCGCCCTGCTGCTGGGCGCCGGGGTCTTCATGACCCAGACCGCCGCCTTCATCGGCGGGCTCGCCGCCGGGGCGCTGGCGGTCAGCTGCGCGGCGCTGACCCGCAGCGGCGACGGGCGGCTGGCCCTCATCCTGTGCGGGGTGGTGGCCGGCGCGCTGGCCTCCGCCGGACTGGGGCTCGTGGTCACCCTGGCCGAGCCCTATTCCCAGCTTCCGGCCATCACCTACTGGCTGCTGGGCTCCTTCACCCGCGCCACCTTGTCGGAGGCGGCCCTCGCCCTGGTCCCCGCCGCGCTGGGGACCGTGATCCTGCTGTGGCTGGGTTTCCGGCTGGACGTGCTGTCTCTGGGGGACGAGCAGGCGCGCTCATTGGGCCTGCCCGCGCGGCCCCTGCGCATCATCGCCCTGTGCGCCGCCGCCCTGATGACCTCCGCGGCTGTGGCCGTGGCCGGCGTGGTCGGCTGGATCGGCCTGCTGGCGCCCCACGCCGCGCGGCTGGTCGTCGGCGAACAGGCCGGGCGGCTGATCCCCGCCGCCATGGCGATGGGCGCCCTGTTCGCCCTTGTCATCGACCGCCTGGCCTCGGCCTTCGGCCCCGCGGAGCTGCCCGTCGGCCTGCTGTCCGCCGCCGTCGGCGCCCCGGCCTTCCTGCTGCTGTTCGTGATCAGCGCGAGGCGGGCATGAGCCTGATCCTAGAACAACTGGTCGCGGGCCGCCGCGGCTTCCGCCTGCCGCTGCTCGATCTGGCCGTCGCGCCGGGCGAGGTCGTGGCCCTCATCGGTCCCAACGGCGCCGGCAAGACCACCCTGCTGAAGACCGTCGCGGGCCTGCTGCCCCCGCTGCACGGCCGTACCGTGGGGGCCGGACCGGCCGCCTATCTGCCGCCGCCGGGCGCCGTGTCGGCCGGCTTCTCCGCCCTGCATGTGGCCGCCCTGGGCCGGGCGGGACGGCGGCGCTGGTCCTCGGCCCTCGCCCCCGACGACCTGGACGCCGCGCGCGCCGCGCTCACCCGGCTCGAGGTCGCCGATCTCGCGGACCGCCCCTTCGACCGCCTGTCCAGCGGCCAGCAGCAGCTGGTCCTGATCGCCCGCCTGTTCGTGCAGGACGCCGCCGTCTGCCTGCTGGATGAACCCCTGGCTCTGCTCGACCCCGCCCACAGCCTGCAGGTCGAGACCGCGATCCGGGCGCTGGCGGGCGAGGGGCGCGCCGTCATCGCCTCCACCCACCATCTGCCCTTCGCCGTGCGCGCCGACCGGGTGTTGTCGCTGGGACCGGACTGGATCGAATCGGCGAGCCCGGCCGCCGCCCTCGCGCCCGACCGCCTGCGCGCCCTGTTCGGGGTCGAGACCACCGCCTGCCCCTGCTGCGGCCATGCTGTCTCCTGAGCCCTTGAGTTGACGGCCCGGGTGGCCGACCCTGCGGTCATGACCCGTCTCCGCCTCGCCCTCGCCGCCGCCATCTTCGCCCTGATCGCCGCGCCCGCCGCGGCGCAGGAGACGCCCCGCTGGTCCTTCGCCATCCACGGCGGCGCCGGGGTCATCGAGCGCGCCAGCCTGACGCCCGAGCAGGACGCCGCCTACCGCGCCGCCCTGCACCGCGCGCTGGAGGCCGGACAGACGATCCTGGCCGACGGCGGCTCGGCGCTGGACGCCATCCAGGCGGCGATCCAGGTGATGGAGGACGACCCGCTGTTCAACGCTGGACGCGGCGCCGTCTTTACCGCCGAGGGCCGCAACGAGCTGGACGCCGCGGTCATGGACGGCGCGACCCTGAACGCCGGATCGGTCGCCGGCCTGACCACCACCCGCCACCCCATCGGCGCCGCCCGCGCGGTGATGGAGCAATCGCCCCACGTCATGCTGATCGGGCCGGGCGCCGACAGCTTCGCGGCATCCGTCGGACTGGAGCAGGTCGATCCGAGCTTCTTCTTCACCGAGCGCCGCTGGCGGGGACTGGAGACCGCCCTGCGCGCCCAGAACCTGCCGATCCCGCCCCGTCCCGCCGGCGCGCCGGGGCCGCAGGCCGCCAACGACCTGCCGCAGCCGCCCCTGAACGAGCGCAAATTCGGCACCGTCGGCGCGGTCGCGCTTGACCAGCAGGGCCGTCTCGCCGCCGGCACCTCCACCGGCGGCATGACCGCCAAACGCTGGGGCCGCGTCGGCGACGTGCCGGTGATCGGCGCCGGCACCTACGCCTCCAACGCCGACGGCTGCGCGGTCTCGGCGACCGGCTCGGGCGAGTATTTCATCCGCGCGACCGTGGCGCGGGACATCTGCGTCAGCACGCGGGGCGGCGCGACCGCGCAGGCGGCGGCCGAGACCGAGATCGCGGACGTGGGCTCGATCGGCGGCGACGGGGGCGTGATCGTCATGGGCCGCGACGGAGCGCCCGCCTTCGCCATGAACACCTCCGGCATGTATCGCGGCGCCGTCTCCAGCTCCGCGCCGGCCCAGGTCGCCATCTATGGCGATGAGGACCTCCAGCCGTGACCGCCGCCATCGATCTGACCGAGAAGTTCGCCGCCTTCTCCGATCACTGGCGGCCGCGCGTCGCCGCCCAGCTGAATGGTCAGGACGTTCGGCTGGTGAAGGTGCAGGGCGTCTTTCCGTGGCACAGCCACGCCGACGCCGAGGAGATGTTCCTGGTCTGGAAGGGGCGCTTCCGGGTCGAGTTCCGCGACCGGATCGTCACCCTCGACCCCGGCCAGTTCATCGTCGTGCCGCGCGGTGTCGAACACCGCACCGCCGCCGACGAGGAGGCCGAGGTGATGATCTTCGAGCCGTCCGAGGTCATCAACACCGGCGACGCCCCCGTCTCCGACTTCACCGCTCCGTCGGGACAGACCGTATGACCGCCCGCGACACCCCCGGCGTCCTCGCCCCGCCGCCGCTGATCTATCTCGCCTTCCTTCTGGCGGGCTGGGGTCTGGGCCAGCTGTTCCACGACTCCTCGCTGGGGCTGGACACCAACCTGCGCCGCGGTCTGGCGTTCGGCCTCGTGGTCGGCGGCCTGCTGATCGAAATGATCGCCCTCGGCCGATTCCGCCGCTGGGGCACCGCGCCCGAGCCGTGGAAGCCCTCGACCGCCCTGATCACCGACGGCCTGTATCGCTTTAGCCGCAACCCGATCTACATCGGCTTCGCCGTCATCCATGTGGGCTTCGCGGTCGCCATGGACAGCTCGGCGGCGCTCGCCGCACTTCTGCCCTGCCTGGTCGTCATCCACCGCTTCGTGATCCTGCGCGAGGAACGCTACCTCTCGCAGAAATTCGGCGCCGCCTGGGACGCCTATCGCTCGAAGGTGCGCCGATGGCTGTGAACGAAGACGAACTGTCCGTGGTGGCCATCGAGGAGCTGGACGCCGCCTGCGCCCTGCCGTGGCCCGACATGAAGGCCGTCACGCCTTGGGGCGACACCTATGAGGGCGTCGCACCGTCCGGCCGCGAGGTCGAGATCGAGCGCCGCTACCTGTGGGCCCACCAGCCCGAGGGCGCCATCGCCGTCGAGGTCGAGGTGCGCCTGATCGGGGGCCGCGAAGGCGCCGAGGCCAAGGCCCTGATCCACCCGCCGGGCTGAATCCACAAAACCGTTAACCTTTTCCCGTTGCCAAGCGCTGCCGTCGGCGCAGAATGCCGTTCGGTCCTCTCAGCGGGTATTGCATGTCCTACGGCCCAGACTTCGCCACGGCCGATCCGGCCAACGCTCCGCTCGACGCCCCCCTCTATCTGGGCGCGGACCCGGTGCTGTGGGGCGCCCTGATCCTGCTGTTGCTCGCCGCCGTCCTGCTGGGCTGGTTCCTCGGCGCGCGCGCGGCGCCGAAGACCGGCGACGCCTCGGCCTCGATCTGGAAGGCCATCGACGGCGCGGCCAAGGACGCCATGAAGGCGGACGACAGCGCCCTCAAGGGCCGGGCCGAACATCTGCTGGGCGTGGTCGACAACCGTCTGGGCAAGACCCTGGCGCTCGCCGGCGGCAAGGACGGCCTGTCCGCCTGCGTGAAGGCCCTGCGCTTCGCCGTCGACGGCACGCTGCCCGAGAAGCCCAAGGACAGCCACGACGCTCCGAAGGCCGACCCTGACAAGGCCCATAACGGCCATGGTCATGACGACAAGCCTGCCGACGACCACGGCCATGGCCCGACCGCCAGCGCCGCGACGGCCAA
The DNA here is from genome assembly GCF_023259385.1 of Brevundimonas sp. Lineage (GTDB taxonomy): Bacteria > Pseudomonadota > Alphaproteobacteria > Caulobacterales > Caulobacteraceae > Brevundimonas. The sequence goes on from NZ_JAHFPF010000133.1 coordinate 4,299, forward strand.
CATCACCATCAACGTCGCCCCGCCGGCGCCCGCCAAGCCGGACAAGCCCCACCACGATCATCATCCGGCCCCCGCACCGCGTAAGGAGATGACGGTGCGCGAACAGACCGACGCCCTGCGCCTCGCCGTCGCAGCCTTCAATGAACACTGGCGGCACGAGAAGGCCCGCATCCGGGCGCTGCGGGCCGCGCTGGCCGAGCTGTCCGGCGTCGACGGGCCGCGTTTCAGCCACGACTGACGACACGATCCCGCGACAGGCGGTTTCCCGAACGCCGGAAACCGCTTAAGCCGGAAACATGAAACTCGCCTCGCTCAAGCACGGTCGTGACGGCCGCCTCGTTCTCGTTTCCAGCGACCTCGCCTGGTTTACCGACGCCTTCCTGATCGCGCCGACCCTGCAGGCGGCGCTGGACAACTGGGACCGGGTCGAGCCCGACCTGAGGGCCCTGGCTGAAAGCCTGGAGCACGGCGGCGTGCCGCGCGGCCGCTTCCACGAGCGCGACGCCGCCTCGCCCCTGCCCCGCGCCTACCAGTGGGCGGACGGCTCGGCCTATGTGAACCACGTCGCCCTGGTGCGTCAGGCCCGCAACGCCGAAATGCCCGACAGCTTCTGGACCGATCCCCTGATGTATCAGGGCGGTTCGGACGGTTTCCTCGCCCCGCGCGACGCCATCCCGCTGGCCGACGAAAGCTGGGGATGTGATCTCGAAGCCGAGATCGTCGTCGTCACCGGCGACGTGCCCCAGGGCGTGACCCGCGAAGAGGCCCTGTCGCACATCCGCCTGGTCGGCCTGGTCAACGATGTGTCGCTGCGCAACCTGATCCCGGCCGAGCTGGGCAAGGGCTTCGGCTTCGTCCAGTCCAAGCCCGCCAGCGCCCTGTCGCCGGTCTTCGTCACCCCCGACGCCCTCGGCGATCGCTGGGTCGACGGCAAGCTGCACGGCGCCCTGGCGGTCCAGCTGAACGGCGAGGACTTCGGCAAGGCCGACGCCGGGGTGGACATGACCTTCGACTTCGGAACCCTGATCGCCCATCTGGCCAAGACCCGCGCCCTGTGCGCCGGCACGGTGATCGGTTCGGGCACCGTTTCGAACCGCGACGCCGACGGCGGCCCGGGCAAGCCGGTGTCCGAGGGCGGCCTCGGCTACTCCTGCATCGCCGAGGTCCGCACGGTCGAGACCATCCTGCGCGGCAAGCCCGAAACGGCCTTCCTCAAACATGGCGACACCGTCCGCATCGAGATGCTGGACGACAAGCACCACTCCATTTTCGGCGCCATCGAGCAAACTGTCGGTCCGGTTGCGGGCTGACGCCTTTTCGCCTTTCTGTCGGTGTTAAGCTTGGCCACGACAACAAGGGAATGGGGAGTAGACTAATGAACCGGAAGTCGCTTTGGCGCACGATCGGTATGGCCTGCATGGCGCTCGCAGCCGTACCGGCTTTGGCCCAGGACGCGGGTGAGGATTGGGATTTCGGGCGCGATGAATCGCGGAACCTGAGCATCGCCGCCGTCACCTTCCAGAATTTCGGCGTCGCCGTACGCTGCGCCAACGACCGGCTGAGCGTCGTGGTCTCGGGCCTGCCTGCGGGCTCCGGCCGCCGGTCGCTGGGCTGGAGCCTCAACGGCGCCGCCGACCGGACTTCGCAATGGGTGTCGGCGCTCAACAGCACATCGGCGTTCGCGGTCTGGCCGCGCAGCGTCGCCACCGACCTGAGCCATGGCGGTCGCCTCAATGTCTCCATCGCGGATGGAAGCCGAGTGCGCCGGTACGAGGTCGACATTCCGGCGTCCAACCAGGCCGTCGGGCGCGTCTTCGAGGCCTGCGGCCTCAGCCTGACCACCCCCGCCGATGTCGCGCCGTCCGGTGAAAGCTTCGTCGGCCTGCGTTGGGACCGCGCGCCGCGCCCCAGCCTCCCCAACCGTTCGGAAAGCTTCGAGGCCGGTCTGGCCGGGATCCAGTGCACGGTCCAGGCCGATGGATCGCTGCGCGGCTGCCGCGCCGAAAGCGAGTTCCCGGAAAACGGCGGCTTCGGGCGCGCCGCCGTGCTCGGCGCCCACCGTTCGGGTCGGGTGTCTCCGATCGTTCAGGGCGAGTCCATCGCCGGTCGGACGATCAGCTTCGTCACCAACTACGGACAGCTCGAAGGCAACTACATGGAATCGCCGCCCAGCCGCCTGCCGGGCCGTGACGAGATCTACAATCCGCAGCGCGTGACCCCCAACTAGGTCTCGAACGCCAGCCCGTCTTTACGCGGGCTCAGGACGGACTAAGCTTCCCCCGTTCGCCGATCAGCGCGAACGGGGGAAGTCTTCGTGACGCAAGAACAACTCATTCCGCTCATCGCCATCGCGGTGGTGATCCCGCTCGTCCTGCTGCGCAATCGCAGACCCCGGACCCTGCGCATCGAATATATGTGGGTGGCGCCCCTGCTGGTCGTGGCCGCCATCGGCTTCGGCATCTGGGGCATGACCGTCAGCGGGCGCGGTCACGCGCCGGTCGAGCCTCTGTCCCTGCTGATCCTCGCCGTCGGCCTGGCGCTGGGCTGCGCCTTCGGCTGGCAGCGCGGCAAGATGACCACGATCTACAAGGAGCCGGACGGCACGCTGAAGGCCCAGGCCTCGCCCATCGGCCTGGTCATCATCATCGCCATCCTGATCGCGCGCCAGACGCTGCGCCCGTGGCTCGAAGCCCATGCCGCCGACTGGCACGTCAATCCGCTCGCGATCCTCGAAGCCTTCATGCTTTTCGCCGCGGGGACCGTCGTAGTCCAGCGCATCGAAATGTGGATCCGCGCCCGCAACATCCGCCACGGCGGCGCCGACGCCCATGTCGAGACCGAGGCCTGACACCCATGCGCCTGACCAGCCCCCTTCTCGCCGCCGCCGTCTGCGCGCTCGGCGCCTCTCCCGCCCTCGCCCAGCAGGCGGCCGAGGACTGGGACCTGACCACCAACGCCGAACAGCAGCTGACCCTGGCCACGCTCGACTTCGGCGCCAACGTCCTGGCCCTGCGCTGCCGCGCGGGCGACTTGGACATGCTGGTGACCGGCATCCCGGTCTCCACCAGCGCGACGCGCAAGGTGCAGGTGTCGGCCGGGGCCATCGCGGCCGAGGACCAGGTCTGGATCGCCCAGCCCGGCCAGCCCGTCCTGGGCGCCGCCGAGCCCGCCCGGCTGGCGCGCCAGCTTCGCGCCGGCGGCGATCTGGACATCCGGCTGGATCCCGAAGGTCCGACCGATCGCTCGCACCGCTACCGCCTGACCGTCCCGGCCTCCGCCGCCGCGGTGGACGCCGTCCTGACCGCCTGCGCCAAACCGCTGGATGAGGCGCGAGACCTGCTGGTGCGCGTCTCCGAACCCGTCACCTGGAGCGCAATGCCCATCCCGGCCTTCCCAAGGAGTCCGGCCGCGCAGACCGCGGGCCGGGGACGGGTCGGTCTGTCCTGCATCGTCTCGCCGGAATGGGGGCTCACGGACTGTCGGGTCGAGAGCGAGACGCCGCCGGACGCAGACTTCGGCGCCAGCGCGCTGCGAAGCGCCCGTGACGCGCGCCTGAATCCTCCGACGAACGGGACGGATATTCGTGGCCAGTTGCTGGTCTTCGCCATGCAGTTCGAACCGCCGGGCGGCCGGTGACCTGAGGCGAGTTGCATTCGTGCGACCGCCCCTGTAGGCGCAACGTCATGCGGGCGTGGTGAAACTGGTAGACGCGCCGGACTCAAAATCCGGTTCCGAAAGGAGTGTCGGTTCGAGCCCGACCGCCCGCACCAATCGACTCAAGGCGTGAGATTCATGCCGACGCGAGCCCAGCGCCCCAACACACTCATCGCGCGCACGATCTTGTGACTTTGGGTTGCCGATCCGGCGCCCCCTACTGCCTCGCGCCAAGCTTGGCTTTATTTTTGTAGGAGGGTCTCATGCTGAAGAACATCCTGGCCGCGACGGCGGCCGGTCTGGTCATGGCCGCGTCGCTCGGCGCCGCCGCCCCCGCCCCCACGGCCGCCGCGGCGGCCTCGGTCCAGCAGTACTATCCCGGTCCCGGGGTCTATTGCTTCGGCCCGAACCAGTGCTTCCCGATCGCCTATTCCTATGAGGTCTACTCCGACGCCGAGCACACCAACTATATCGGCGGCGGCTATGACACCTGCGTCCAGTCCGGCTCGATGATCTACGTCAGCTCACCCAACCTGCCGTCCGGCTATGAGGTGAAGACGCCGATGTACGTCTGTACCGAGATGGGGCCGTTCGAGCCGGGCGACTGGAACCCGCCGGCCTGATGAGCTCCTGGGGGCGATCCGCAAGGGTCGCCCTTTCTGCATGGAAAAGCCCCCGTCGGAAGGGGACCAACGGGGGCTCCGACGTTCATCGGGTCAGACCGGGGTGAGGAACTCCGGGCCGTTAGGCGAACGCACTATCTGAACGGATGATTTCAGCCAGTCCGTCGCGCCCCCGGCGGATAATTTTCGATAACGGAGGCGGCTATTCCACTGGTCGCTCCGCCCTCCGCGCCGTGACGTCAGCCGCCCGGCGAACCTGCGATGAGCACATAGCCCGGATGGCCGCTGACCTCGTCGCGCGCGGCGCGCAAGGCGGCCTGACGGCTGGTGAAGATGCCGAGCAGCCGCCCGTCGCGCGAGGCGAAGGTCCACAGGCCGTCGGAGGGTCGAACATCGACCGGAACCCGGGCCATCATGCCGACGCCCTCCCGCATTTCCGGCGGCCGGTGAGCCGGTCCGCCTCGGCCTGCAGGCTTCCGGCCAACGCCGCCGCGGCCTCCCGGTCGGCCAGCGCTCCGGTGCGACAGCCGTTGACGGCGACGCACCATCCGCCCTTGCACGCCCGCACCCTGTAGCGGCGTGGCCGCAGGGGCCGGACCGACGCCGGAGCGCCGTCCGCATATCCGCTCATCATCGGCCGCGCTCCCGATCCGACGATGGACGGGCGCCGAAAGCCAGGCCCACCAGATCCAGCGTCATGCGCCAGACGCCGGGCGTCCCTTGCGGACGCGGTTTGAGACTGTGGATCAGCAGGGAATTGCGGGTCATTTCGACCTCCGTTGCAGAGGCCCCAAATCGACACCCGGCAGGCCTCAGCGCGCCATTCGAAAAGCGGGGCCGCGCATAAGGGCCGCATAATCCCGATGGCCCGTCCTTACGCTTTCCTTATGCCGCCGCCGCGAAAGCGGATGGCGCGCTTACGCGGTTCGGGAGCCTTGTCCGGCCTTCTTTAGTCGGAGGCTGTCG
>NZ_JAHFPF010000134.1 GCF_023259385.1 Brevundimonas sp.
CATCGCGGCCTTCACCCTGCTGATGGCCGGCGGCATCGGCATGGCGGTCATGGTGTTCTGGCTTCCTCATGTCTGACCGGGGCGGTCGGCGACGGTCAGCACCGAAACGGAGAGACGTCCCAATGTCTGAACGCATCCGCCGCCCCGCTCTGGCCCGCGCGCTCATTCCCTATCTGGGAGGCGCGCTTCTCATCGCCGGCGGCCTCACCGCCGCTCCCGTCAATGCGCAGGACATGTTTGGCGCGCTGGAAGCCCAAGGCGCGTTCACTTCCCAGCAGCAGTACGCCGCGAGCCTGCACGAGCAGTTCAGTCGCAGATACGACGCCGACGAGAGAAACTCCGGCGGGCCGCCGCCGCCGGGCCTGACACTGGAAGAGGCCAACGCTCTTGACGCGGCGATCCGGGAGAGGAACGCCGAGAGAGATGCGGAGTACCAGCGTTGGCTCGAGGGGAGTTGGCGGTTCTTCCAGAGTCGGGAACCGGCCGAACCAGGCGAATTCTGCGCCGCCATGTTCCAGGGTCCCCAAGGCATGATCGCGCTGAGCGGCGTCGACAAGAGCTGGGACGGCGCGTTGCTCATGTTCACCGGCGACGATATCCCCAAGCCGCGGCGCTTTGGCGAGGTGACGGTCAGGCTGACTCAGACGGGCGAACCGCCGGTGACGATCCGGGCTTACAATCGTGCCCGGGATTCCCGCATGAACACGCTCGGCACACTGGTCATCGCCGTGCCGGCCATGGACGCTGCGCTCGCGGGCATGGCCGACGAGCAGGAGTTCGCCTTGTCCATGGGCGGCAGGGAGGTATTCCGCATGTCGTGGAAGAATGGCCTGCAGGCCGCGGCGGAACTGCGGAACTGTCTGCGCGAGCGGTGATCTCGCCGGTTCATGCGCGGTGGTGAGCCGACCTGCCGGACAGTCGCCCGGACCTATTCGGGCGGGCAGTCGCGGATCGCGCGCTCCCAGCGGTCAATGCAGGCGCGCAGGCCCGGATCGCCCTCGACGATGTTCTCCTCGACGCCGCAGTACACCGTGCCGTCCGCATGCAGGCAGTAGTCGCCGGGCGCGGCCATGGCCGTGCTCGTCGACAGGGCCGAGGCCGCGAAGACGAACGCGGCGGCGGCGCAGCGGGTCGAAGCCTTACGAAGGAAACGCATCTGTCTTCTCCTGAAGTGTCAGTCTTCCGTGGGAAAGGGCGCAGCATTCCGCCGCCTGCGCAACCTCCGAGGGATTATGTTCCCCTCAAGATTGTGTGAAGTCCGTCACGACCCTATGCGGTCCGATTGACCGTGCCGGCCTCCGGGACCGTCTGGGCGTGCATCCACGCCCGGAAGACCGCCATGGCGGGGCTGTCGGGACGGGAGTTCAGCCGGGTCAGCCAGTAGCCGCCGAGGTGGACCTCGACGTCGAAGGGGCGGACCAGCCGCTCGGCGGACAGGTCGCGCGCGAACATGGCCGCGGGGGCCAGGGCCACGCCGAGGCCCGAGGCGGCGGCCGCCGTCATCAGCACCGAACTGTCGAAGACCGGGCCGCGCAGGGGCGGGCAGGGCGCGTGCGCCGCCTCGAACCAGCGGGTCCATTCGTCGGCGCGATAGGAGCGCAGCAGCGTCTCGCCGGCCAGCGACGCGGGCCCCTTCAGGCGCGCGGCGACCGAGGGCGCGCACAGCGGTGTCAGCGGCGCGCTCAGGATCGGCTCCGCATGGGTTCCGTGCCAGGCCCCGTCGCCGTAGCGGACGGCCAGGTCCAGCCCCTCGCCGGCTAGGTCGACGCGGTTGTTGTTGGTCATGATCCGCAGGTCGATGTGCGGGTGGGCGCGAGCGAAGGCGTCCATGCGCGGCAGCAGCCAGCCCCCGGCGAAGGCGCTGACCACGCCGACGGTCAGCACCTCCTGCAACCGTCCGCCGGCGTAGCGGTCCAGCGTCGCCCCCACCCGGTCGAAGGCGTCGGCCAGCACCGGCACCAGCGCCTGTCCCTCATCGGTCAGGGCCAGGCCGCGCGGCAGGCGGCGGAACAGGGTGACGCCCAGACGCCGTTCCAACTGGGCGACCTGATGGCTGACGGCGCCCTGGCTGACGCACAGCTCTATGGCGGCGCGGGTGAAGTTCAGGTGCCGGGCGGCCGCCTCGAAGGCGCGTAGGGCGTTCAGGGGAAGTTGGGCGCGGTCCATCGCTCAGGCATGAGGTCAGTTCATGCTTCTGTCCAGTTATGATGCTTTGTGCGGCGGAGGCGGGCTCCGCATCCTTGCCGGGTTCCCCCCATCAAGGAGTGAGTGATGAGACGCATTTCCGTCGTCCTGGCCGCAGGCCTTCTGGTCCTTGCCGCGGGCTGCGCCCAGGCTGAACCCCAGCAACCGCCGCCCGCGGCGCAGGCGCGTCCCGATCCCGCCCGCGATCCCCTGCTGCAACCGATCGCGCCGGAGTACGCCCGCCAATGGCTGGGCGTGGAGATCCCGACACGCATCTATGGCAATACCTTCTTTGTGGGCTTCGGTGGGCTGACCGTGGTCCTGATCTCGACGTCCGAGGGGCTGGTGCTGGTCGACGGCGCCCTGCCGCAGGCTGTTCCGGCCATAGAGGACAACATCCGCCGGCTCGGCTTCCGGATCGAGGATGTGAAGTACATCCTCAGCACCGAGCCGCACTACGATCACGCGGGCGGTCTGGCCGCCCTGGCCCGCGACACCGGGGCGACCGTGGTCGCCAGCCCGGCGGCGGCGGCCGTTCTCCGCCGGGGACGCAGCGGCGCCGACGACCCGCAGGCGGCGATCCTGGAGCCGATGCCGCCGGTCGAACGCATCCGGGTCCTGCGAGACGGCGAAATTCTGAATTTGGGCGATGTGGCCATCACGGCCCGCGCCACGCCGGGCCATACGCCGGGCAGCATGAGCTGGAGCTGGCGGTCCTGTGAGGCCGGAACGTGCAAGACGGTGGTGTTCGGCTCCAGCCTGAACCCCATCTCGGCGGACGGTTACCGCTTCACCGATCCCGCCAACCGGGCCTTGGTCGATGGCTTCCGCTCCACCTTCGCCAGCCTGCGCGCCATGCCCTGCGACATCCTTCTGACCGCCCACCCGGGACAGTCGGACGGCGACACGCACCTGGCGCAGTTGCGGCAGGGGGCGACGCCGAACCCCTTCATCGACCCGACCGCCTGCCGGGCCTACGCCGACAAGTACGAGGTCCTGCTGGAGCGGCGGCTGGAGCGTGAGCGGGCCCGCGTGAACTGATAGACGGGCAGGGCGCGAACCAAACGCCGGTTCGCGCCTTTCCTTGGCGGAGCCGCCCTATGTCCATCGATCCCGCCGTCTCGCGCCGCCGTCCGGGCTTCCGTCCGTGGATGGCGGTCGTCCCGCTTGCCGCCGTCGCCGTGGCGGCTGTGGGCGTGCTGGCCCTGCGCATGCCCTTGCCCGGCGCCGCGCCGGTCGGCGGCGGCCGCATGGCGGTCGAGGTCGTTGCGCCGGTCGAACGCGAGGTCCAGCCCGGCGGAACCATGGAGGTCGGCGACCTGGTCGACGGCTACACCCACGTCGCCATCCAGCCGCAGGCCGTGGGGGAGGATGTCTACGACCCCGGCCACCAGACCGCATGGGTCGAACCCCTGCCGCCCCTGCGCACGCCGGAGCCGACCGTGTGGGCGAGCGGCGAGGCGGTCGTGCAGCCGACCCAGGCCCAGCCGCAGGCGCAGGGCGGCCAGTTCGGCTTCGACACGCCCGGTCCCGACTATGCGGCGGAGCGCCGCGCGCGGCAGGAGCGGCTGGATCGCATCCAGGCCGAACAGGCCGCGCGGGGCAGGGCGGACGGGCCCGCAACCACGCCCGGACTGGACCGGGACAACGCCTTCTACTGACATCTTTGCAAGCGATGGCGTGAACTTGACCCGGCGTGATCTTGGCAGCCGCTGCCGGGAGGTCTAGGTCGGAAGCTCAACCGTCCCTAGGGAGAGACGCTCATGGTCGATCTGGCTCAAGTCACCGAACACATCCGCGGCGCCGTCGGCGATAATTCAGGTCTGGGCAAGACCGTGAAGATCGACCTCGGCGACGCCGGCAAGATCTTCATCGACGGCGCTTCGTCGCCGAACACCGTCACCAACGACGACAAGCCCGCCGACGCCACCGTGTCGATGAGCTGGGACGACTTCATCGCCCTGTCGGAAGGCAAGCTGGACGGCATGATGGCCTTCATGCAGGGCAAGCTGAAGATCGCCGGCGACATGATGATCGCCCAGAAGCTGCCGGCGCTGCTGAAGCGCTGAGTTTGAAGACCACGATCTGATTTTTTGCGGCGCGGTCCCTGAAGAGGGCCGCGCCGTTCTTGTACCGGAGGACGACCATGGATTTCCGTCACAGCGACAAGGGCCTGCACTGGCAGGAACGCGTGCAGCGCTTCATGGACGAGAAGGTCCTGCCCCGCTCGGCGGACTACTGGGCCGAGGTTCGGGCCGACCACACCGTCCAGCCCAGGACCATGGAAGAGATGAAGGCCCAGGCGAAGGACGCCGGCCTCTGGAACATGTTCCTGCCGGGCGACCACGGCGCCGGCCTGACCAACCTCGAATACGCCCCGCTGGCCGAGATCATGGGGCGCCACCTGTGGACGGCCGAGGTGTTCAACTGCAACGCCCCGGACACCGGCAACATGGAAGTGTTGCACATGTACGGGAACCCCGAGCAGCAGGCGAAGTGGCTCAAGCCGCTAATGGCCGGCGACATCCGCTCGGCCTTCCTGATGACCGAACCGGCGGTGGCCTCGTCCGACGCGACCAATATCGAGACCAGCATCGTCCGCGACGGCGACCACTACGTCATCAACGGCCGTAAATGGTGGTCGACCAACATGGGCCACCCGAACGTCGCCATCACCATCGTGATGGGCAAGACGGACACGGGCGCGGCCACCCACCAGCAGCAGTCGCAGATCCTGGTGCCGACCGACACGCCCGGCTTCCGCGTCGAGCGCATGCTGTCGGTGTTCGGCTATGACGAGCGCCCGATCGGCCACGCCGAAGTCGTGCTCGACAACGTCCGCGTTCCTGTCGAGAACCTGATCGCCGGCGAGGGCCGGGGCTTCGAAATCGCGCAAGGGCGCCTCGGGCCGGGCCGCATCCACCACTGCATGCGCACCATCGGCGCGGCCGAGCATGCGCTGGACCTGATGGTGGAACGCCTGCTGAGCCGCACGGCCTTCAAGAAGAAGATCGCCGAGCACTCGGTGTGGGAACAGCGCGTCGCCGACGCCCGCATCAACATCGAGATGTGCCGCCTGTCGGTGCTGAAGGCCGCGTGGATGATCGACCAGGCCGGCGCCAAGAACGCCAAGTCCGAGATCGCCCAGATCAAGGTCGCAGCGCCGCGCATGGCCCTGCAGATCATCGACGACGCCATCCAGGCCTTCGGCGGCGCCGGCGTGTCGGGGGACACCCCGCTGGCCGAGCTGTACGCCGGGGTCCGCACCCTGCGTCTGGCCGACGGTCCGGACGAGGTCCACAACCGCACCATCGCGCGGCTGGAGTACGCCAAGCACGGCGGCCGCGGCGGCTGACCGTCCGTTCACCCTTCCGCCCGGCGGCCAACAGGGCCATATGCCGGGCATGGCGATGAGAGGCGAACGCGGGGCCGGGCGACGGCAAGGTCCTGAAGCGAAGGCGGCCCAGGCCGGCGTGACCGCGCCGGTCGACGGCCCGCCGACCCTGCAGGCGCTGGGCGACCTGCTGCGTCTGGTCGGCCGCTCCAATGCCCCGCAGCTGAAACTGCGCCTGGTCGCGGCCATCGGCATGACCCTGGCCGGCAAGGGGTTGGGCGTGCTGGCGCCGCTGGTGCTGGGCGCGGCGGTCAACCATCTGGCGGCCGGGCAGGGGGCCGAGGTCGCCATCGGCCTGGGCTTCGCGGCCTTCGCGCTGGGCTGGGCTGCGGTCCGCCTGCTGTCGGCCATCGCGCCCAACGCCTCGGACGTGGTCTTCGCGCCGGTCCGCTCGGCGGCGCAGCGCACGGCGGCGACCGAGACCTTCGCCCATGCGCTGAGCCTGTCATTGGACTTCCACCAGACCAAGCGGTCCGGTTCGCTGTCGCGGACCATGGACCGCGGCTCCCGGGCCGTGGACTTCCTGCTGCGCATCCTCGCCTTCAACCTGGTTCCGACCGGCGTGGAGCTGGTGCTGGCGGCGGGGGTGCTGGCGGGCAAGTACGACTGGCGCTTCGGGGCCGTGGCGGTGGCCGTGGTGGCCATCTACGCCGTCTCGACCTTCGCCCTGTCCAACTGGCGGATCGAGCACCGCCGGATCATGAACGCCGCCGACACCCAGGCGGCGGGCGTCTCGGTCGACGCCCTGCTGAACTATGAGACGGTCAAGTCCTTCGGGGCCGAGGCGCGGGCGGCGCGCAGCTATGACGCCGCGCTGGGCGATTACACCCGGGCGGCGCTGAAGGCGAACAGCTCGCTGGCCCTGCTGAATGTCATCCAGGCGGTGATCATGAACGTCGGCCTTGGCGTCATGGCGGTCATGGCCGGGTTCGAGGCCGCGGCGGGCCGGATGGGGCCGGGCGACGTGACCGCGGCGGTGCTGATCATGATCAGTCTCTATGCGCCCCTGAACATCCTGGGCTTCGCCTATCGCGAAATCCGCCAGTCCTTCATCGACATGGAGGAGATGCTGAAGGTCACGCGCCAGACGCCGCAGGTGGCCGATGCGCCGGACGCCCGGCCCCTGACCCGCGCCACCGGCGTCAACGGCGCGGCCCTGACCTTCGAGCACGTCGGCTTCCGCCACGACGCCCGCGCCAGCGGGCTGGAGGACGTCAGCTTCCATGCCGAGCCGGGCACGACGACGGCGCTGGTCGGGCCCTCCGGCTCGGGCAAGTCCACGATCGTGAAGTTGGCCCTGCGCCTGCTGGACCCGCAGGAAGGGCAGGTGCTGATCGACGGCGTGGACGTGCGCGACGTGACCCAGGAGAGACTGCGCGCGGCCGTCGCCCTGGTGCCGCAGGACGTGGCCCTGTTCAACGACACCCTGCGCGCCAACATCGGCTTCGCCCGCCCTGACGCGGACGAGGCGGCCATCTGGGCGGCGGCGGAGGCGGCGGAGCTGGCGATGTTCATCGGCCAACTGCCGGACGGGATGGACACGGTCGTGGGCGAGCGCGGCCTGAAGCTGTCGGGCGGCGAACGCCAGCGCGTCGGCATCGCCCGCGCCCTGCTGGCCGATCCCTGCATCCTGATCCTGGACGAGGCCACCAGCGCGCTGGACAGCCGCACCGAGGCGGCGATCCAGAAGACCCTGCGCAAGGCCCGGACGGGGCGCACGACCCTGGTGGTCGCCCACCGCCTGTCGACCATCGCCGACGCCGACCAGATCCTGGTGCTCAAGGCCGGGCGGATCGTCGAGCGCGGCGCCCACCACCAGCTGGTGGCGCGTCAGGGCGGCGAGTATGCGGCCCTGTGGCGCAAGCAGACGCGCGGGGCGCGGACCGGCGTTCCGGTCTAGAGCGAAATCGGTTGAGTTGGACGCAGTCCAACTCGGCTCAGATTTCGCTCCAGTTTGATGCTGGACCATTTTTTGGATTCAGGTCGTTCCGACCTGAAGCAAAAATGGTCTAGGCGGCCGAGCCCAGCTTCCGGTCGACCATCTTGTCCAGGCTTTCACGCACCATCCGGCGGGCGTCGGCGTCGTCGGGCAGGGCCAGCAGCAGCTGCAGCGACTGGGCGTAGACGGGCAGGACGCGCCAGTCGAAGGGGCGCTCGGGCGTCACCGCGTCGATCAGGTCGCACAGGCCCAGGGCGACGGCGCGGATATCGTCCATGCCGAACGGGCCGACGCTGTCGATGACGCCGTTGGCCGCCCGGTAGGCGACGCCCAGCGCGGCGGTCGCCTGCTCCGGCGTCTCCGGCGGGACGATCGCGGCCAGTTCGGCGACCCTGTCGGCCACCTCGGCCGCGCAGCGCGGCTGCAGCGCGTCCAGATTGGCCTTGGCGTTGGCCAGGGCCGTGCCGACGCTGAAGCCGCCGGCCTCGTCGATGATCTTGGAGAGACGCGATCGGCGCCGGTTGTGGGTGATGACGGTCATTCGCCCTGCTCCGTGAGGGCGGCAGCGGCGGCCTTGTCGGCGGCGTGCCTTAGTTTGCGCAGAACGTCGGCCCGACGTTCCTCGCCCGGCGCATTGCCTTCCCGGAAGCGGCGGTCGGGGCCGAAATAGTCGCCGACCTCGAGGAAGGGCCGGGTGTCGCGGGCGACGAAGACGATCCGTTCCAGCAGGCCGGCGGCGCTGAACGGCTTGGTGATGACGAAGTTGGCGCCGCAGTCCCGCGCTTCGGTCACGCGCGAACGGCGCACGTGGGTGGCCGTCATGATCACCGGGGCGAAGGCGTTGGGATCCAGTCCCGAGCGGCGCAGCCAGCGGACCAGCTCATAGCCGTCCATGTCCGGCATCTCGGTATCGACGACCAGCAGGTCGACCGGATGGTCCTTCAGGATCTCAATGGCTTCGGCGGCGCTGTGGCAGGCGTAGCGGGTCTTGATGCCGAAGCCGAGCAGGGCGCTGGCCGTGATGTCCAGACCGAACGGCGAATCGTCGACGATCATGGTCACGGCGCCGGTCAGATTGATCACCGCGCTTTCGCGCAACCCCTCCAGCGCACTCATGCCGTACTCCACAATGGCGGGTGCGACTCAATCCCGCGAAGCGTGAGAATGCTTCGCAGCAGGCGGTGTTCAGAAGGTTAACGGCCAAGCCTAGCTGAGGCGACCGATCGCATAGAAGCGGTCCGCCCGGGCCTTGCGCAGCTGGTCGGGCGACAGGCCCGCCATGGCGTCCAGTTCCTCGATCAGCACATCGCCGACCGCCTGGATGGCGGCGTCGCGGTCCGAATGGGCGCCGCCGACCGGTTCGCCGATCACCCGGTCCACGATCTTCAGCTCCATCAGGTCCGGGGCGGTGATCTTCATGGCCATGGCCGCGTCCTTGGCCCGGGTCCCGTCGCGCCACAGGATGCCGGCTGCGCCTTCGGGCGAGATGACGGAGTAGATCGAGTGTTCCAGCATCAGCACGCGGCTGGCCGCGGCGATGGCGATGGCGCCGCCCGAACCGCCTTCACCGGTGATGGTGGCGATGGAGGGGACGCCCAGGGTCAGGCCGCGCTCGGTCGAGCGGGCGATGGCCTCGGCCTGGCCGCGCTCCTCGGCGCCGATGCCCGGATAGGCGCCGGCGGTGTCGACGAAGGTCAGCACCGGCAGGCCGTATTGCTCGGCCAGGTCCATCAGGCGGACCGCCTTGCGGTAGCCCTCGGGCCGGGCCATGCCGAAATTATGGGTGATGCGGGTCTGGGTGTCGTGACCCTTCTCGTGGCCCATGACCACGACCGGACGGCCGCGCAGGCGGGCCAGGCCGCCCAGGATGGCCTGGTCGTCGCCGAACTGCCGGTCGCCCTTCAGCTCGC
>NZ_JAHFPF010000135.1 GCF_023259385.1 Brevundimonas sp.
CGGGACGGCCACGCCGCGCTCCGCCAGCAGGGCGCGCAGGGCCTCCGCCGCTGCATCGACCCGATCCGGCGCGGCCTCGACCACGACACGGGACGGCCCGGCGACGGCGCGCCAGTCCTCGGCGGGCCCCAGGGCGGCGCTGAGCGTCTCCTCCACCGCGCGCGGCGGCACGGCGATCCCGCCCCAGCGCCACAGGTCTTCCAGCCGGCCTTCCACCGGCCGGATCGCCGTCCGGGCCGAGCCGCAGGGGCAGGGGGCGGACAGCGGCTCCAGCAGGTCGGGAAGGCGCAGCCGGATCATCGGCTGGGTCGTACGGCGCAGGTCGGTGATGATGGGCAGGAAGCGGTTGGTGCCCGGCACGGGCTCGCGCTCGACGATCAGCACGTCCTCGTTCAGGTGCAGGGTCCCGTGCACGCAGGGCGCGCCGAGGAAGCCCTCGGTGGCCTGATAGATGGGGGCCGGGCGGCTCTCCAGCGTGGCCTCGATCCAGTCGCGCTCGATCTCGCCCATGGGCTCGGCGCCCCAGAACAGGCGGGCGGGCCGCCAGGGGGCGCCGTCCTCCACCCGCCGGGTCAGGTCGGCCAGCACATGGGCGGGGGCGATCAGGATGTGCGGCGCGAAGGCGTCGAGGCGCTCCAGCTTCACCTCGCCCGGGACGTCGAGCCCGAGGAACAGGAAGCGGAACGGCCCGGCCCCGGACACGTCGCTGTACAGCTTGGACGAGGCGCGCAGGCTGAGCGCGATCCGCTTCTTCCGGAACAGGGCCGACTTGGGCATCAGCCGCGCGATCATATGGCCCAGATAGGCGGCCCGTTCGGCCTTGCTGCTGATGAACAGCCCGGGCGCGCCCGACGACCCTGAGGAGAAGCCCGCCACCACGCCGGGCGCGACCTCGCCCGAGCCGCCGGTCTCGGCGCTCCGGGCCGCGGCTTCGGCGGCGGCGCGGGGCAGGCCCAGGATGTTCCAGCGGTCGAAGGCGTCGCGCACCGCCTGCGGCGACAGGATGGGGAAGGCTTCCAGCGGTTGGCCGGCGAGGTCGGCCACGGCCGGGGTGCGGGCGATGACGGGCGTCATCTGTCGCCACAGCCGGGCCTGCCGCGCGGCGACGGCGGCGGGCGTGGTCAGCCGCGACCCGGTCCAGCGCGCGTCCACCCAGGCGCGCAGCACGGCGGGACGATCAATCGCCGACATGGGCCGTCTCGGTGGGAACCTCGCCGCAGTGCGACGGGGTCAGCAGCAGGGCGGGATTGCGGTCCCACAGCCGGTGCAGGGCGGTCAGGGTGTCGCGCCACGGCCCGGTCTGGCCCAGCAGGGCGGTGGTCAGGCGCGGCGGCGGGACGTTGTCGCGCACGGCCCCGCTCGACCAGGCGGCATCGGCGATCAGGAAGCGCGTCTGTCCGTCGTCCTGCCGCACCACCAGGCCCCAGTGGCCCGGGCAGTGACCGGGCAGTTGCACCGCCAGCAGGGAGCCGTCGCCCAGCACGTCCGCGCCGTCCTCGAACGGCGAAAGGTCCGGGCCCAGGGGCAGGCGCGGTCGGTCCTCGAAGAAGACAGCGCGGGCGTTGATGTCGGCCGGGGCCAGGTCGGCCAGCACGCCCTGCCGGACGCGGGCGAACCGGCCCGGCCTGCGCACCTGGTCCAGTCCCGCCCGCGCGCAGAAGATGCGGGCTTTGGGGAACCGCTTCAGCCCCGCGACATGGTCGCCGTGGAAGTGGGAGACGATCACCGCCGTCACCTCCTCGGGCCGAACGCCGAAGCCCGGAAGCTGCTCCGCCACCGTCTCGCCGGGCGGCAGGTCGACCGGGGTCATCCAGCGGTAGAGTACCTCCGGAAAGGCCTTCGTCGCTTCGAAGAAGGCGGGATCATAGCCGGTGTCGAACAGGATCGCGCCTTCGACCGGATGGACGATCAGGGCGGCCAGCGCCGGGAAGACGGCGGGTTTCAGCGATCCGTCGCGGCGGGTCATCACCTCCGGATGCGAACAGGCCCCGGCGCGCAGGATGTGGACCCGGCAGCGGGTCATGCCCGCTCCGCCAGCTTCGGCGCTACCGCCATGGCGGTCTCGACCGCATCATAGCGCGGCTCGTAGCCGATCAGCCGCTTCGCCCCGCTGAGGTCGAAGGTCTGCGACCAGGCCAGGGTCGACAGGGTGTAGGGCGTCAGCATCGGCTCGGGCTGTCCGGGCAACAGGCGGCTGATCGCCTCGGACGCCACCGACAGGACCTGCCCCAGCGCCAGCGGCAGGGGCACGATGCGCACCTCGACGCCCAGTGTCTCGCCCAGCCGCCGGACCAGGTCCGAGATCGGCAGGGGACGGCCCGAGGTGATGTTGACCACCTGCCCCCCGGCGGTCTCGCGATGCTGGTCCGCCAGCAGGAAGGCCCGGGCGGCGTCGCGGCTGTCGGTCAGTTCGACCAGGGCCTTGCCGCCCCGAAACAGCGGGAAGCGGCCCTTCTTCACCAGTTTGAGGATGCGCGGCAGCAGGACCGCATCGTCCGGCCCGATGATGGCGCGGGGGCGAAGGGAGACAGTACGGAAGCCGGGCGCATCGGCGGCGCGCACCAGCCGCTCGGCCTCGCCCTTGGTGCGGGAGTAGGCGTTCAGAGGCTTGGGGTTGGGCGGGCTGTCCTCGGTCAGGCCGGTCTGGTCGCCCCAACGCGCGAAGACGGAAGGCGAGGAGACGAAGATGAAGCCGTCCACCCCCGCTCGCCTCGCCGCCGCCAGCAGGCGCCGGGTCAGCTCGACATTGGCCAGTTCGAAGTCCGCATCCGGTCCCCAGGGACTGGATAGGGCGGCGGCGTGGAAGACCACGTCGATATCGCGGCAGGCGGCGTCGGTCTGGTCCAGCAGGTCGCCGCCGAAGGGCTCGGCGCCCATGGCCCTGAGCCGTTCCAGCGCCTCCGGCTTGCGGCCCGAGGCGCGCACGGCGTACCCGGCCTCGACCAGGGCGGCGACCAGCGCCAGGCCCAGTCCGCCGGTGGCGCCGGTGACGAGGGCGCGGCGGCTCATGTGCGGATCACCACGGCGGCGGCGCTGACGCCGGCGGCCGTGCCCAGCAGCAGCACTGTCTTCCCGGAGCCCAGCAGGCCGGTCGCCTGCGCTTCGGCCAGGGCGGTCGGCAGGGAGGCGGCGATCTGGTTGCCGCGCCCGGCGAAGATGTCGATCACCCGCGCCGGATCCCCGCCCATCAGCCGCCGCACGTGCTCGACCCCGGGCGCGCTGGCCTGATGGGGGACGATCACATCGACGGTCTCGCGGGTCAGTCCGGCCTCGCCCAGCACCCGGTCGACCAGGTCGGGCAGGCAACGGGCTGCGGCCTTGAAGATGCCGAAGGCGTCCAGGTGGAAGCGCGCGCCCTCGGTCAGGGCCTCAAGCCCGTGCTCGATGCGGATGCGGGTGCCGCCGGAGCGCAGGGTCGCCAGATCCTTGCCGTCGCCATAGGTCTCGAACCCGCGCGCCAGCAGGCCGGGGCCGTTCCGGTCCGCGCCCGCCTCGACGCAGACGGCCGCCGCGCCGTCGCCGAAGATGGCCGCTGCATGCGGCGCCTCCCAGTCCAGACCGGCGGAGGCGATGTCGCTGGATACGATCAGGGCGCGGCGGAAGCGGCCGGTCTCGAATCCCATGGCGGCCACGTCCAGGGCGGCGACGAAGGACAAGCAGGTCTGGTTGACGTCGAAGGCCCAGATGCCGGACTTGCCCAGGCCGAGCGCCTGCTGGATCAGCACCGAGGTCCCGGGGATGGGCTGCTCCATCACCCCGCAGGCGCCGATGATCACGTCCAGGTCGTCGGGCGCCCAACCGGCCATGGCCAGGGCCTCGCGGGCCGCTTCCGCGCCCATGGCCGAGGTGGTTTCGTCGGGCGAGGCGACGCCGCGGACGGCGATCCCGAACTGGCTCTCGGTCCATCCCGGGGCCTGGCCGAAAACCGCGTCCAGCGCCGTGGAGGGGCGTTGTTCGCGCGGCGCGCAGGTCCCGAATCCGGTCAGCGTCATCGGCGTCATGGCCAAAGGCTTAGCCTCGCGGGCCGGGGCCGTCCATCACACCTCAGTGACCGGCCCGCGCCGCCAGCACCTTCAGCACCGCCTCCAGCCCCATGCCACGGGCGTGCAGCAGGACCAGCAGGTGGTAGATCAGGTCGGCGGCCTCGGAGGCCAGTTCCTCGTCCGGCCCAGCGACGCCGGCCAGCGCGGTCTCGACCCCTTCCTCGCCGACCTTCTGGGCGATCCGCTTGGGCCCCTCGGCCAGCAGGCGGGCGGTCCAGCTCTCGGCCGGATCGGCGGCGGCGCGGACGGCGATGGTCTGTTCCAGCCGGGCGAGACGGCCCACGCCGGGCGCATCCTCCTCGCCGAAACAGCTGATCCGGTTCAGGTGGCAGGCGTTGCCGACGGGACGGACCTTCAGCACCAGGGCGTCGCCGTCGCAGTCGGCGGTGATGGAGACGACAGACAGCCGATCGCCGGAGGTCTCGCCCTTGCGCCAGCGGCCGCCGCGCGATCGCGAAAAGAACGTCGCCTCGCCGCTGTCCACCGTCTCGTCGAAGGCGGCGCGGTCCATATAGGCGAGGGTCAGCACCTGAAGGGTGGCCGCGTCCTGCACCACCACGGGGATCAAGCCGCCGCCCTTGGCGAAGTCCAGGGTGTTGGGATCGATCATGGTCTCACCTCGACGCCCGACCGGGTCAGGAAGGCCTTCAGTTCGGGGATGGGCAGGGTCCCGGTGTGGAAGACGCTGGCGGCCAGGGCGCCGGACACGTCGGCCTGGTCGAAGACGTCGCGGAAATGCTCGGCAGATCCGGCGCCGCCCGAGGCGACCAGCGGGATGGTCAGGCGCGACCGGGCGGCGGCCAGCTGGGTCAGGTCATAGCCTTGGCGCACCCCGTCCTCGTCCATGCAGTTCAGCACGATCTCGCCGGCGCCCAGCGTCTGGGCCTCGACGATCCAGTCCAGGGTCCGGCGGCCCGCGCCCCGGCTGGCGGCGGCGTCGCCGGTGTACTGGTGCACGACCCAGTCGTCGCCCGCGCGCTTGGAATCCACGCCGACCACAACGCACTGCGACCCCAGCCGGTCGGCCATTTCGGCGATCAGTTCGGGGCGTTCCAGGGCGGGGGAGTTGATCGACACCTTGTCCGCCCCATGGTCGAGGCAGCGCGCGGCCTGATCGACCGAGCGGATGCCGCCCGCGACGCAGAAGGGGATGTCCAGCAGGCGGGCGATGTCGCGCACCCAGCCGTAGTCGAGGGTGCGGCCCTGCGGGCTCGCGGTGATGTCGTAGAAGACCAGTTCGTCAGCGCCCTGATCGCGATAGCGGGCGGCCAGTTCGGCGGCGTCGCCCATGTCGCGATGGCCCTCGAAGCGGACGCCCTTCACGACCCGGCCGTCCTTCACGTCCAGACAGGGGATGATGCGTCGGGCGGTCATGCGCGCGCGGTTTCCAACGCCTGCGCCAGGGTGAACCGGCCTTCGTACAGGGCGCGGCCGATGATGGCCCCTGACGATCCGACCGAGCGGGCGCCGGTCAGGTCGGTCAGGTCGGCGATCCCGCCTGAAGCTTGCAGCCACAGGTCGGGCCGCCGCTGGTGGATCTCGGCCAGCAGGTCGAGGTGAGGCCCGGTCAGGGCGCCGTCGCGGCCCACGTCGGTGACCAGCAGATGTTTGGCGGCGCCGACCGGATAGCGGTCCAGGGCGGTCCACAGATCCACGTCGGCCGCCTCGGTCCAGCCCTTGAGCGCGGGGACATAGCGGTCGCCGTCGGCCTTCACGTCGATGGCCAGGGTGATGCGGTCGGGGCCGAAGCGCTCCAGCCAGCTCAGCACCTCGTCGGGCCGGGTGACCGCCAGGGAGCCGACGACGACCCGGCTGACGCCCGCGCCGAGCAGGCGGTCTACGTCGTCCGCGCTGCGCACGCCGCCGCCGGACTGGATGTGGATGTCGATGGCGGCGGCCAGTTCGCCGATCAGTTCGTGCTGCATGGCCCGGCCCGCCTCGGCGCCGTCCAGATCGACGATGTGTGCCCAGGTCGCGCCCGCCGCGCGAAACGCCGCCAGCCGCTTGGCCGGGGCGTCGTCATAGTGGGTCACCTGATCGAACTTGCCGTGCATCAGGCGCACGCAGACGCCGTCCCTGAGGTCGATGGCCGGATAGACGATCACGCGGTCAGCTCCAGGAAGTTCTTGAGGATGCGGGCGCCGGCCTTGGCCGAACGTTCCGGGTGGAACTGGCAGCCCCAGCGGTTGGCCTGGCGCACCACGGCGGGCACCACGCCGCCATAGTCGGCGCGGGCGAGGGTGGCGGGGCTGTCGGGACAGACGAAGCCGTGCACGAAATAGGCCCAGGCGTCGCCGCCGATCCCCTCCAGCAGCGGGTCTTCCCGGGTCACGTCCAGCCGGGACCATCCCATGTGCGGCACCGGCAGGCGCGGGCCCGGCTCCAGCTTGCGAACCCGTCCGGGGATCAGGTCCAGCAGGGGCGTGCCGCCGCCTTCCTCGCTGTCGGCGAAGAGCAGCTGCTGGCCGAGGCAGACCCCCAGCAAGGGGCGGGGAAAGGCGCGGACGGCCTCGGTCAGGCCCAGTTCGTCCAGCCGGGCCATCGCATAGCCCGCCTGACCCACGCCGGGCAGGATCAGCCGTTCGGCCTCGGCCACATCGACGGGATCGCTGGTCAGGCGCACCGCCGCGCCCAGCCGCTCCAGGGCGAACTGCACCGAGGCGACATTGCCTGCGCCATAGGCAAGGACGGTGACCGACTTCACAGCACCCCCTTTGTGCTGGGCACGGCCTCGCCCTCGACGCGGATGGCCTGGCGCAGGGCGCGGCCGAAGGCCTTGTAGGCGGCCTCGGTCTTGTGGTGGTCGTCCTCGCCCTTGACCGAGACATGGATCGCCGCGCCCAGGTGTTCGGCCAGGGACCGGAAGACGTGGGCGGTCAGATCGGTGCGGTAGTCGCCGATGAAGGGCGTGTCGAAGGTCCCCTCGAACACCGGATAGGGACGGCCCGACAAGTCGATCGACACCTGGGCCTCGGCCTCGTCCATGGGCAGGACGAAGCCGTAGCGGGCGATGCCGCGCCGCTCGCCCAGCGCCTGTTTCAGGGCCTGTCCGAGAGCGATGGCCGAGTCCTCGATGGTGTGGTGCGGATCGGTGTGCAGGTCGCCCTCGCACGACAGGGTCAGGGAGAAGCCCCCGTGGGCGGCGATCTGCTCCAGCATGTGGTCGAAGAAGCCGACGCCGGTGGAGATGACGACGGGCGCGGTCGCGTCCAGATCGACAGCGCAGACGATGCGCGTCTCCTTGGTGTCGCGCACGGCCTGGCCGATGCGGTTGGGCCGCGCCCTGGCCGGAGCGAGGTCGAGCGCGATCAGCAGGCGGTCGTTGACCTCGGCCTTGGCGGAGACGGGCAGGCGCAGGCGTTCTCCCGCGACCTCGGCGGCGACGCCGTAGCGGGTCAGGGCCGCCAGCACCGCGTCCGGGTTCGACGGGCGGGCGATCAGGACAGGGCCGAAGCCGGGCTCGACCGTCATCTCGCGCGACAGGGCCTTGCCCAGCCGCTCGCGTTCGCGGCGCACGGCGGCCAGCCGTTCCTTCGTCTCGATCAGGCGCGACGGGTCCAGCGCCTGCAGCGCCAGCCGCACCGAAACCTCGGGCAGAGCGTAGGGCTCCAGCACCGTCGCCAGCCGCGCCAGCGCCTCAGGCTGTCCCAAGGCGGCCCCGACGCGGGCGCCGGCCAGGCCGTAGGCCATCGACAGGCTGCGCAGGACGATCAGATTGGCGTGGCCGGCGATGGCCTCGACCGCCGAAGCGGCGTCGGCGTACTCGGCCATGCCCTCGTCGACCACCAGCAGGGCGGGGGCGACCCGCTCGGCCATCTCGGCCACCGCCTCCGGCGAACCGAGCGCGCGCAGGACGACGGCGGCGGTCCCGGCCCCGGCGATGGGACGGCGATAGAGGGCGGCCAGAGCGCGGTAGGGCTCAGCGTCCGGCGCCTCGACCCGCAGGCCGTCCAGCGCCGCGAGGCGGAACACCAACTCCAGCCCATGCGTCAGGCCGCGCACCGGCAGCACTTGGTCGGCAGACAGGCCGTAGATCTCGCTCATGCGAGCCGCGAGGGCGCGGGGTTCGACCGGATAGCGGTCCAGACCCTCGCCGCCGGCCACCAGCGGCGCGAAGGGCGCGGGCAGGTTCTTCATCGGCCGGACCTCAGATCGGCGGCGCGGGCGTGCGCCTCCAGCCCTTCCATCCGAGCCAGCTGCGCCGCGACGGGGGCCAGGGCGGCGGCCCCGGCCGCAGTCACGGACTGGACCGACATGGAGGTCATGAAGCTGGCGGTGGTGACGCCCCCCATCGTACGGGCGGCGCCGTCGGTGGGCAGGACGTGGCTTGGGCCGGAGGCGTAGTCGCCCAGGGCCTCGGCGGCGTTCGGACCGACGAAGACCGCGCCGGCGGCGGTGATGCGCGGGACCCACTGGTCGGCGTCCAGCGTCTGGATGGCCAGGTGCTCCGGGCCGTACAGGTTGGAGACGTCGCAGGCCTCGGTGATGCTGTTGACCCGGATGGCGCGGCCCTCGGCCAGGGCAGCGCGGGCGATGTCGGCGCGGGGCAGGGTTTCCAGCTGCAGCTCGACCTCTTCCAGCACGGCGTCGATCAGGCCCCGGCTTTCGGACACCAGCAGGACCTGGGCGTCAGGATCGTGCTCGGCCTGGCTCAGCAGGTCGGCGGCGGCCACCACGGCGTCGGCGTCCCGGTCGGCGATGACCAGCAGTTCGGACGGTCCGGCGGGCATATCGACGGCGGGGCCGCCGGGCAGGGCCGCAGCCTGTTTCTTGGCTTCGGCCACCCAGGCGTTGCCGGGGCCGAACAGCTTGGCGACCGGTTCGATCTCGCCGTCGTCGAAGATCGCGCCGAAGGTCAGGGCGGCGATGGCCTGCGCCCCGCCGATCAGCCACAGGGCGTCCAGCCCCGCTTCGCCGGCGGCGACGATCATGGCGGGGTGAGGCTCGCCGTCCTTCGAAGGCGGGGTCACGGCCACGCGCCGCCCGACCCCCGCCACGCCCGCCGGAATGGCCAGCATGAGCAGGGAGGAGAACAGGGGCGCGGTGCCGCCGGGCACATAGAGGCCCGCCGAACCGACGGGCCGCCAGGCGATGCGCGAGCGCACGCCGGGCCGGGTCTCGACCCAGGCGCTGTCCTCGGGCCTGGTCGCCTCGTGGAAGATGCGGATGTTCTCGGCGGCGATGCGCAGGGCGCGGGTGGCGGCGGGGGGCAGGGAGGCGCGGGCCTCGGAGACGGCCCGTTCGGTGATGGCGATGCGGCGCGGCGCGGCGCCGTCCAGCTTCAGGCCCCAGTCCGCGACGGCGGCGCCGCCCCGGGCCCGCACGTCGTCGAAGATGGCGCGCACGCCGTCGGCGAC
>NZ_JAHFPF010000136.1 GCF_023259385.1 Brevundimonas sp.
GCCGTCGCCACCGTCGTTCTGGCCGCCCTCGCCGGGGGCGCCACCGCCCAGCAGCCCGCCCGCCCCGTCGTCGAGCGACAGGCGCACGCCCAGCGCGCCGACACGGACGGCGACGGCCGCATCAGCCAGGCTGAGTTCGTCGGCCGCCGCGTCGCTCGCCTGACCGCCGCCGACGCGGACCGCGACGGCTCGGTCACCCGCGAGGAGAGGCAGGCCCGGCGCGTCGCCCATCGGCAGCAGCGGGCCGAAGCGCGGTTCGCCCGGCTCGACGCCGACAGCAACGGCGCCATCAGCCGCGAAGAGTTCACCGCGCCCCGCGCCGCTCGCGCCCACGGCGAGCCCGGCCGTCATGGTCCGCGCATGGCCCGCCATGGCGGGCCGCGCGCCGAACGCGGCCCGGTTTCGGTGGCCGAGGCGCAGGCGAAAGCCGAGCAGGCCTTCGCGCGTCTGGATGCGGATCACGACGGCTTCGTCACCGCCGAAGAACGCCGCGCCGGGATGCAGCAGGCGCGCGAACATCGCCGCGAACGCATGGCCGAACGCCGCGCCGCACGTCAGGCGTCGCGTCCGGCCCCCGCTTCGGAGTAAGGAGATGGCGGGGACGACGGACCTGCGCCGACCGACCCTCTCGATGATGTTCGAACGAGGGCCTATTGGCGCTGATCGCCGACCCCGACGAGGATCTGGTGCGCCGCGTGGGTCAGGGCGATCCGGCGGCCATTCAGGCCATGGTGGCGCGCAAGCTGCCCCGCATGCTGGCGCTGGCGCGCCGGATGCTGGGCGACGCCGTGGAGGCCGAGGACGTGGCGCAGGAAGCCATGTTGCGGGCCTGGCGGCAGGCGCCGCGCTGGACGCCGGGCAAGGCGCGCTTCGATACGTGGCTGCACCGGGTGGCGCTGAACCTCTGCTACGACCGGCTGCGTCGGCGGCGCGAGATCGCCACCGACAGTCCGCCGGATCGGCCCGACGAGGGCGCGGCCCCGGATCGGGGCCTGCTGGCGGCGGACGTGGGGGCGCGGGTCGAGGCCGCCCTGGCGCGTTTACCGGATCGTCAGAGAGAGGCCATTGTCCTGTGCCACTATCAGGAGTTGACCAACATCGAGGCCGCGGCCCTGATGGAGGTCAGCGTCGAGGCTTTGGAAAGCCTGCTGTCGCGAGGGCGGCGGGCGTTGAGACTGGCTCTGGCCGATATGCGGCCGGACGCTGAAGGAGCATGAGTGTGATGACGGCGGAACGGTTCAACGCCCTGGTATCGGCCTACGGCGCCGACGCGCGGCGCTGGCCTGAAAGCGAACGGACGGCGGCGCAGGCCTATATGGCGGCTGAGCCCGAGGCCGCGCGCGCGGTCCTGGCCGAGGCGGACGCCGTCGACGCCCTGCTGCACGCCGCACCGACGCCGCAGGTCTCGCCGGCCCTGCGCGACCGGGTCATCGCCTCGGCCGCCGAACTGGGGCTGAAGGCGCGTCGCAACGGTCGCCTGTGGCTCGACCGGCTGGCGCTGGCTCTCGGCGCCGGCTGGGCCGCCGCGGCCTGCGCGGGCGTGGCCGCCGGCGTCATCATGACCGGCCACCTGACCGCCGACGCCCAGGCCGACGCGGTGCTCTATCAGGCCTCGCTGCAGGGCGTGGATGACACGGAGGTGCTCGGTTGAGCCCCAAGGCCCTCAAGATCGCGCTCGCCGCCTCGGTGGCGTTGAACCTGTTTGCGGTCGCGGCCGGCGCGACCCTCTGGGTGGGCCGGGCCAAGGTCGAGGACCGCATCGACGCCGCGCAGCGCGCGCCGCACGAGCGCTCGCCGATGCAGGTGGTGGTCAGCCGTCTCGATCCGCAGGTCCGCCAACGGGTTCGCCAGACGCTGAAGGCCTCGGCCCTGGTCGCCAAGCCGGACTTCGAGGAGGCGCGTCTGAAGCGCCGCGCGGCCGTCGATCTGGCCGGTTCGCCGGACTTCGATCCCGCCCGCGCCACCGCCCTGCTGGAAGAGTCCCGCGCCGCCGAGATCCGCGGCCGCGCCCGGCTGGAGGCCGACGCCGTCCAGCTGCTCGGCACCCTCGATCCGGCGGATCGGCAGGCGCTCTCGGAGATCCTGACCCGCCGTGGCCGCGTGGTGGTTCGGGATCGTCCGGACGTCCCGTCCGCTGACGACAAGAAGGCGGTCGATTAAGCGGCCGCCCGCGCCGCCTGCGCCGGCGCGCCGGGGGGATGGATCGGCAGTTCGAAGCTGACGGTGGTGCCCTGCCCCGGCTCGCTTTCCATCATCAGCTGGCCGCCGTGCAGCTCGATCAGCGACTTGGTCAGCGCCAGGCCCAGGCCGGTGCCCTGGGTGGTCTTGGAGTGCTGGCCCTCGACCTGCTCGAACGGGCGCGCCAGGCGCGCCAGGTCCTCGGGCGCGATGCCGATGCCGGTGTCGGTCACCGCCACCCGCACCCGGTCGTCGTCGAGCCGTGACAGGGTCACCACGATGTCGCCGCCCTCGGGCGTGAACTTCACGGCGTTCGAGATCAGGTTCAGCACCACCTGCTTCAGGCCGCGATGGTCGGCCTCGATGTCGGGGATTTCGGCGGCGTCGACCAGAAGCTTCAGCCCGGCCTCCTGGATCTTGCCGCGCATCAGCCGGGCCGCGTCGTCCACGACCTCCTTCAGCGACACCTGTTCATAATGCAGGGTCAGCTTGCCGGCCTCGATCTTGGCCATGTCGAGGATGTCGTTGATCAGGCTGAGCAGATGCTGGCCCGACTTCAGGATGTCGCCCGCATAGCCCTTGTATTTGGCGTCGCCCAGCGGACCGAACAGTTCTCCGGCCATGATCTCCGAGAAGCCGTTGATGGCGTTCAGCGGCGTGCGCAGTTCGTGGCTCATATTGGCCAGGAACTCGGACTTGGCCTGGTTGGCGGCCTCGGCCCGGGTCATGGCGACTTCGTATTTTCGCGCCAGCAGGGACAGCTTCTCCTCGCGGTCCTCCAACTCGGCGATGGTGGCGTGCAGGCGTTCGACCGCGCGCTGGCGCTCGGCTTCCTTCTGCTTGATGGCGGTGATGTCGGCGGCCGAGACGACCGAGCCGCCGTCCGAGGTGAAGCGCTCGACCAGTTGCAGCCAGCGGCCGTCGACAAGCTCGACCTCGCGGGCGCCGGCCCGGCCGCCCGCGGCGGCCTGCTCGGACTTGATGGCCAGGGCGGCGATGCGGTTCAGGTCCTGCTTGTAGGCCCCCTTGCGGACCACGCCGTCCTCGAACCCGAAGGCGTCCTGGAAGGCCTGGTTGGACAGGATCAGCCGACCCGACTTGTCGAACAGGACGAAGGCGTCCGAGACGCTCTCGATGCCGTCGCGCAGGCGGCTTTCGGCGGCCTGGGCCTGAGACTTGGCGCGGCGGGCCTCGGTGGTGTCCAGCGCCACGCCGAGAATGGAGGTGAAGCCGTCCTGCCCGCGCTCGCCGCGGGCCTGGCCCCGCGCGTCGATCCAGCGGGCCCGGCCCTGGTCGTCCGGAACGGGGAAGCTGACCTCGAAGGCGCCGTAGGCCTGGGCCTGACGCAGGGCGTGCTGCACGGCCTCGCGGTAGCGCGGATGGATGCGCTCCATGATCACGGTGTCAGGCAGGGAGCCGCTGCGGTCCAGCCCCAGCAGGCTGGCCATATAGTCCGAGATCATCACCTCGCCGGCCTCGATGTCCCAGTCCCAGACGCCGCAGTGCGCCGCCTCGACCGCGCCGCGGAACCGGCGCTCGGACGCCGCCCATTCACGGCTGATGCCCATCTGTCGCCGCTGCATGATGACGACGAGGACGAGGGTGAACAAGCCGATGCCGATCGGCGGGCCCAGCACCCACAGATCGTGCAGCGAGAAGCCGGCTCCCGTGCTCTGGGGCGCGGCGACGCCGCGGGCGACCAGAAGCACATGGGCGGTGATCGCCAGCGCCAGCGTCAGGATCGAGATGCGCAGCCATGCGGGCGCCCCGCGCTCGCGATCGGAGGCGCGTCGTCCCTGCGGTGATATGCGGCGCTCCTCACCCCGCAAGGCGCTCTCCCGGACGATTCGACAACGAAGCCCGAATCTAGGCTGCGTCGCGGATTCGTGTCGAGCGGGGTTAACCCTCGCTCAACATTCTTGAACGGGGTGAGTCGCGGGAGTCGCACTCCGGCGCCGAAACGCCGGAACCGGCCTGTCCTCGCGCCTACGCCGCCTGAATCGTCGGGGCCGCCGCCAGCTCGCCCGTCGGAGCGGCCAGCACGTCCGTCACGGTCCTGAGCACGGTCCGGGCCTCGCGGGCCAGGGCGCGCATCTCGGGCGGCGCGTCGTCGGGCGCCTCGTCGACCGAGGCCAGAAGCTGCTCGGCCAGCGCCATCAGGCGCGGGGCGGCGGCGATCAGCCGGGCCTGGAATTCGATCTGTTCGGGGTCGCGGTCGTATTCGGCGCCCGGCACGCGCCAGCCGCCCCAGTCGGCCTTGTCGGTCACGACGACGGGATAGGTGCCGGGGAAGGGATGGTGCGGGGTGTCCTCCGCCGCCTGCCACTTGTTCCGGGCGCGCATCAGCCGCCAGTTCTGGCCTGAGACCTCGGCGGCAGGATCCTCGACCGGCAGCAGCAGTTCATGGCCAAGGAACTCGCGGCCCAGGCCCACGTCATAGGTGACACGGACCGGCTCCTCGAAGCCCTTGGCCCAGACGGGCTGGACCTTCTCGATCTGGGCCCACGCGCCGACGCACTCGACCCAGACCTTCTGGCCCTTCTGGAACTGCGCGCGCGCCATTGATCACTCCCGTCCTGAGACAGGGCACAATGCGGCCTGCGGATGAACAGCCGGTTTGGCGAAAGGGTAAAGAGAATCCTGACGCCGCCGCCGGTCAGTTGCGGGAAATGCCTTCCAGGGCCTCGCCCGCGTACTTCTCCTTCACCCGGGTCGAGAGGTCGCCCAGAGACACCACGCCGACCAGACGGTTGTCTTTATCCAGCACAGGCAGACGGCGAATCTGCCGGCTGCTCATGGCGTCCAGCACGGTCTTCAGATCATCGTCGACGCGCGCCGTGTAGGGATCGCGGGTGATGAACTCCACTACGGGGGCGGTGGCCGAGACGCCGCCGGCGAGGGCGCGCACGACGAGGTCGCGGTCGGTGATCGTCCCGATCAGGGTGTCGCCGTCGGCGACGGGCATGAAGCCGAAATCGCCGTCATGCATGCGGCGAGCCACCTCCTGCAGGCTGTCGCCGGGACGGGCCACCTGCACGTCCTTGCTCATCAGATCGCGTACCTTCATCGGGCTCTCTCCGTGGACTGGTTCGCCGACAGAACCCTTGCCTGGCGCGGCGGTTCCGCTTCCGCCCGCGCGATGGCCGGGCTACACGCCGCTTCAGACGAGGGAGAGCGGACGATGACGGCGGCGAATGAGGCGAAGGCCATCCTTCAACGACTGGGCGTCGATGCGGCGGTCTGGAACGGCCAGCTGCCGACGCGCTCGCCCATCGACGGTTCCACGGCCGGTTCGGTCGCCGAGACCGCGGACATCGACAGCGTGATCGCCCGCTCGGTCCAGGCCTTCCACGCCTGGAAACGCATACCGGCCCCGCGCCGGGGCGAACTGGTCCGCCTGCTGGGCGAGGAGCTGCGGGCGTCGAAGGAGGACCTGGCCCGTCTGGTCACCCTGGAAGCCGGCAAGATCGTCTCCGAAGGCCTCGGCGAGGTGCAGGAAATGATCGACATCTGCGACTTCGCCGTCGGCCTGTCGCGCCAGCTCTACGGCCTGACGCTGGCCAGCGAACGGCCTGGCCACCACATGCGCGAGACCTGGCAGCCGCTGGGGCCGGTTCTGGTCATCTCGGCCTTCAACTTTCCGGTCGCGGTGTGGGCGTGGAACGCCTGTCTCGCCCTGGTCTGCGGCGACCCGGTGATCTGGAAGCCGTCGGAGAAGACGCCCCTGACCGCTCTGGCGACGCAGGCCGTCTTCGACCGGGCGCTGTCGCGTTTCGGCGATGCGCCCGCCGGCTTGTCCCAGCTCGTCATCGGCGGCCGCCAGGCCGGCGAGAGACTGACCGCCGACGCCCGCGTCGCCCTCGTCTCCGCCACCGGCTCGACCCGCATGGGCAGGGCTGTAGCCCAGACAGTGGCCGCCCGCCTCGGCCGGTCGCTGCTTGAGCTCGGCGGCAACAACGCCATGATCGTCGGTCCGAGCGCAGACCTCGACATGGCGGTCCGGGCGATCGCCTTCTCGGCGGTCGGCACGGCGGGACAGCGTTGCACCACCTTGCGCCGTCTGTTCATGCACTCGGATATCTCCGCCAAGCTGATTGATCGCCTGGTCCAGGCCTATGAAACCCTGCCCGTGGGGGATCCGCGCGAAGACGGCGTGCTGGTTGGACCTCTCATCGATGAAGACGCCTACACCGCCTTCCGTAAAGCGGTGGACCAAGCCAGCCGCGAAGGTGTCCTGATTTGCGGCGGGGAGCGCCTCGACCGCGATGGCGTCTACGTCACGCCCGCCCTCATCGGCATGAGCAAGCAGACCGAAACGGTCAAACACGAGACCTTCGCCCCGATCCTCTACACCTTCATCTACGATGACTTCGATCAGGCGGTCGAAATGCAGAACGCCGTGCCGCAAGGCCTGAGCTCCTGCATCTTCACCGACAGCGTCCGCGAGGCCGAGCAGTTCCTGTCGGCCTGGGGTTCGGACTGCGGCATCGCCAACGTCAACATCGGCCCCTCGGGCGCCGAGATCGGCGGGGCGTTCGGCGGCGAGAAGGACACCGGCGGCGGCCGCGAGTCCGGCTCCGACGCCTGGAAGGCCTATATGCGCCGCCAGACCCAGACGGTGAATTTCAGCCGCGAGCTGCCGCTGGCGCAGGGGGTGAGGTTCGAGGTGTGAGGCAATAGTCAGGTAGGCAGTAGGCAATAGGGACGATTGCTCCCTCCGCCGACGGTCTGCACCCTACTGCCTACTGCCTGTCTCGCGTATCCACCCGCGCCACCACCGACAGGCCCGGCCGCAGGCGGTCCAGCCCTTCCTGGCCCGGATCCAGCGCGATGCGAACGGGCACCCGTTGGGCCACCTTGGTGAAGTTGCCGGTGGCGTTGTCTGGACGGATGACGCTGAACTCGGAGCCCGTCGCCGGGGCGATCTGCTCGACCTTGCCGGTCAGGGTGCGGCCGCCCAGGGCGTCGACCGACAGCTCGACCGGCTGGCCCACGCGGATGTCGCGCAGCTGGTTCTCCTTGTAGTTGGCGGTCACCCAGATGCGGTCGGGGACTAGCGCCATCAGCTGGGTTCCGACGGCGACCTGCTGACCCTGCCGTACGCTGATCTCGCCCAGCCGTCCGTCGCGCGGGGCGATGATGCGGGTGTTCGACAGATCGATCTCGGCCAGGTGCACCTGGGCCCGGGCGTTCTCGACGGCGGCTTCCAGCGAGCCGCGGCTGACGACGGCGGAGGTGACGTTGGTCTGGGCGATGCCCTCGGCGGCGCGGGCCTGGGCCAGCTGAGCCTGGGCGGCCCTGAGCGCCGCCTGGCTGACGTCGACCTGGGCCTGCGCCACCCAGCCGCCCTCGAACAGCCGCCGCGCCCGGGTCGCATCCGCCTGAGCCTTGGCCAGATTGGCTTCGGCGCCGGCGATGGTGGCGCGCTGCTGGGCCACCGATCCACGCGCCGAATTCTGGGCCTGGGCCGAGTTGGCCAGGGCGGCCTCGGCTGAGTGCAGGCTCGCCTTCGCCTGCTCCAGGCGCTGGCGGTAGATGCGGTCGTCGATGGTGGCCAGCAGCTGACCCTGTTTCACGGTCTGGAAATCCTGCACCTCGACCGAGGTGACATAGCCGGTCACCTGCGGCGCGATCACCGTCACCTGCCCGCGGACATAGGCGTTGTCCGTGTGCTGAACGCCGGAGACGAAGGGCGGCAGCTGCCAGGCCCACAGCACCAGCAGGACCCCGATCACGGCCGCCGCGATCAGCACGACGGTAAACAGCACGGTCTTCTTCGGCGCAGGCGCGGGCGCCGGAGCGGCGGGCTGCGTCGGCTCCGGGGCGGCTCCGGTCGTGGGAGCCGGGGTGGATGCGGGTGCGGTCGTGTCGGTCATGGCTTCAAGAGGGTCTCGTCGGTCATTGCGTGGCGGCGACGGGTTCGCCGGCCTTGCGCGCGGCCCGGCGGGCCAGGATGCGGGGTCGCAGGTGATGGAAGGTCGTCCACGCACAGCCGACCGCCGCGAACACCGCGATCAGCAGGAAGACGTCGTTGTAGGCCAGCACGTGAGCCTGCTGGGTGATCTGCTGCTGCAGCATCGCCTGTCCCTGCGTCGTGCGCAGGGCGGGATCGCCGAGCACCCGCGCATAGGCTCCGCCCAGCTGCTGCAGCCGCAGGACCACGTTCGGGTCGCCGAGGTTGATCGCCTCGGACAGCTGGTTGGAGTGGAATTTCTCCCGGATCGTCTCGATGGTGCCGACCAGGGCCGACCCCATCAGGCCGCCGATGTTCTGGCCGACCGTGAACACCACGATGAAGCTGACCAGGTTCTGGGCGCCCTTCTGGAGCACCTGCAGGAAGCCGATCAGCATCGCCGGCCCGATGAAGAACGAGGCCGCGAAGGCCATCAGGGCCTGGCTGTAATACAGCTGCGCCGGACGCGTCAGGACGGTCGAACGGGCGTCCAGGAAGGCGCCGACGGCGATCAGGGCCAGGGCGATGGCGATCAGGGCCATCAACCGGTCCGGCTTCAGCGTCAGGATGCTGACCACCGTCCCCGCCGCCGTGGCGACCAGAACCACCCAGAACAGGCTGTAAAGCTGCTCCGGCCCCAGGCCCATCTGGGTCATCAGGCCCACGGCCCCGGAGGTCTGTTCCGACAGGACGATGCGGGTCCCGATGATCACCAGCCCCAGCCGGAGGATGTCCGGCCCGGCCATCCATTTCAGGTTTATAAGCGGGGTCTCGCGATTGTACTCGATGGCGATCGCCGCGGTCAGCAGGACGATGGAGCCGACCAGGGCCCAGCCGATCCAGGCGGCCTCGGTCCACCAGACGATCCGGCCCAGGCCCAGCACGGCGCAGAGCAGGGCGATCCCAGGCGCGAACAGGGCGAAGGTGACGAAATCGAGGGGCTGGAACACCTTGGTCCGCTCGGACGGGGGCAGGCGCACGGCCAGGACGGCGGCGAGGGCGACCAGCGCCAGTCCCAGTTCGAAGACGTAGACGCCCCGCCACTCCGACAGGTCGATCAGCGAGGTCGAGAACAGCCGGGCGGCCGGTATGGCCAGGCCCGAGATCCCGATGCCGGTCAGCAGGCCGCCGATCCGCAGCTTGGGCGGAAAGGCCTGGATCAGATACAGAATGCCCAGGGTCGACAGGGCCGCCGCCGCCATGCCGGCGAACCCGCGGGCGATCAGCAGCGACTGGTAGTCTTCGAAAAG
>NZ_JAHFPF010000137.1 GCF_023259385.1 Brevundimonas sp.
GCCGCCGAGACCGCGCCGGTCGTATAGGTGTAGCTGCCCACCGCCGTCGGCGTCACGGTCAGGGTGGACAGGCAGCTGGCGCCGGCGGCGAGCGTTCCGCCGGACAGGCTGAATTCCTTGGTCCCGGCGTTGTAGCTGGCCGTTGCGCTGGGGCAGTTGGTCGCCGGCGTGCTGCCGTTGACGTTCGCCGGCAGGGCGGCGGCCGCGAGAGAGACCCCGGTCATCGGGGAGGCGGTCGGGTTGGTGATCGTGATCTGCAGCTGACGGCTGCTGCCCAGGTTGATGGGGGAGGCGTTGAAGACCGCGCTGACCGTCGGAGGGGTCGCCACGTCGTCATTGACGATTGTGCCGATGCCTTGAGCGTCCGAGATCGTCGCATTCGTCGCGCCGCTGAGGTTCACGAAAAAGGTTTCGTTCGGCTCCGCCAGGGCGTCGCCGTTGGCCAGGACCGCGACGGTTTTCATCGTTTCGCCAGGTGCGAACGTCAGGACGCCGCTGACCGCGGTGTAATCGCTGCCGGCGGTCGCCGTGCCGTTCGCGGTGGCATAGTTGACGGTGACCGTGCTCGCACTGGCGGCCGACAGGAAGGCGGTGAAGGTGAAGGTCTTGGTCCCGGTATCGCCTTCGCTCTCGGACACGTCGTTGATCGACAGGCTGGGCGGGGTCGGCGCCGAGCAACTGAGCGTGATGTTGACGGTGCTGTTACGCGCCGCGGGATTGGACCCCGTATTGTAAATCGTGTCGTCGTTCACGCCGACTTCGAAGAAGTCACCGGCAGCGATGTTCGAGAAGGTGAAGGATCCCGACCCGCTGACCGCGGTCGAATCCTCGACGGATTCAGGGGCGAATTGGAAGCCGCTGTTCTGGCTGTACAGGATGTAGACGTAAGCGCCCTTGGTGTTTCCCGACCAGGAATAGGTCACGACCTCACCGTTCGCGAGCGGCTGGCTCGCGAAGTCGGTGAACTTGTCGGTGCCGTTGCCCGCGCCATCGACGGTGAAGGTTCCACCCAAGGCATTGATCGCACTGCACCCGGCCGAAAGGGCGAACGCGGCCGACGGCGCGGCCAGCGCCACCAAGGCCACGACCACCGTCAGCAGCGCGCGCGCGTAGACGCCCGCGCGGCCGAAGACCGACTTCACAATACCGAACATCTCTGACTTCCCCCGGGTCCGCCGCGAGCGCGACGGGTCAAGCTTCACCGGCAAAAATGACGGCGAAGCTTGGCCTTTATATTAAGGCGCCGTTAACGCCTACGCCCAGGAATCCCAGAATTCATCGCGGGCGTACCAAGGTTCCCGGATGTCAGGCCGCATCGAGCGCGCCGACCACCGCACGATCAGGATGGCCGATCTCGTGGGTGTACTGGGCGGCGCCGGATTCGGGGACCTGTTCCTCGGTCCGGTCGGCGATGCGAGCCCACTGCGCCTGAATCTGCTCGGCGGCGTCGGGGGCGTCGCCGACATGGACGCCCCGCGTCATCGTGATGTGCGCCTGCTCGAAGGCCCCCGCCCCCGCCAGCAGGATGGTGCGGGTCGGCGCGCTCTCGGCGGCCAGGGCGACCACGCCCGGGCTGACCAGGTCGGTAGAGAGGCCCTTGAGGTCATCGTCGGAATAGACGCCCTCGGTCATCCGCGTCGCCGCGCTGGGGGCCAGGCAGTTGACGCGGATGTCGAACTTGCGGCCTTCCAGCGCCAGGGTCTGCATCAGCCCGACCAGCGCCATCTTGGCCGCGCCGTAGTTGGCCTGGCCGAAGTTTCCGTACAGGCCCGACGACGAGGTGGTGAAGATCACCCGCCCGTAGCCCCTGTCGCGCATGTGCGGCCAGGCGGCCTTGGTCAGGTTGACCGATCCCATCAGGTGCACGTCCACCACCAGGGCGAAATCGTCCAGATCCATGTTGGCGAACGTGCGGTCGCGCAGGATGCCGGCGTTGTTGACCAGGATATCGATCCGGCCCCAGCGCTCGACCACGCCCGCGACCATGGCGAAGACGCCCTCGCGGTCGGTCACGCTGCACGTCCAGGGAACGGCCTCGCCGCCCGCGGCCGTGATCTCGGCGGCGACCGCGTCGCACGCGGCGGCCGACAGATCGTTGACCACCACCCTGGCGCCGTGGCGGGCAAGGGCGATGGCGTGGCTGCGGCCCAGGCCGCCGCCGGCGCCCGTGACGATGGCCACCCGGCCCTTGAGATCGATGGTCATGCTGGTCTCCCGACTGTTCCGGACATCGCCGCTGTCGCCCGGCTCCGGGCAGTCGCACTCTGATGATCCTGACCGAAAGGTCAATGTTCACTAGCCGGCGAGTGAGGATTGACGACGACTTGAATCGGTGAGACGGTCATGGTCACGGCGCCGTCAGAGCGCCCGAGGAAACATCGAGGGAGGAAGACCATGGGGCGCAAGCTCTGGCTGACGACATCCGCCGCCGTCCTGCTGTGGGCCGGAGCCGCGCAGGCTCAGGACGCCACGCCCCAATCCACCGACCAGCAGGCCGACGTCGCCTCGCTGGGCGAGGTGGTGGTCACCGCCGAACGGCGCACGACCAACCTTCAGGAAACCGCCGTCGCGGCCACCGTGCTGTCGGGCGAAAGCCTGGACGACCGCGGTGTCTTCTCGTTGGAGCAGCTGCAATTCGTGGCCCCGTCCACGACGGTGCAGAACTTCGGCCAGGGCAATTTCTTCAACGTGCGCGGCATCGGCAAGTCGGAGCCCACCACCGCCATCGGCGTGGGCGTAACCACCTATCGCGACGGCGTGCCGGTCTTCCCCGGCTACTTCCAGACCGAGCCCTATTACGACATCGGCGCGGTCGAGCTGCTGCGCGGACCGCAGGGCACCTTCGCGGGCACCAACGCCACGGGCGGCGCGGTCTTCATCACCTCGCGCAACCCCGACTTCTCGGGCGTGAACGGCTATGTGATGGGTCAGGTCGGCAACTACGACAACCTGAAATTCCAGGGCGCGGTGAACGTGCCAATCACCGACACCCTGGCCGCCCGCTTCGCCGTCAACAGTGAGCAGCGCAGCAGCTTCCACGAGATCACCGGCCCCTATAAGGGCAGCCCCGGCGACGTGGACATGAACAGCGTCCGCGCCAGCTTCCTGTGGACCCCGACGCCGGCCCTGCGGGTGCTGCTGAAGGGCGACTACAACAGCCTGGACTTCGGCGGCTATCCGGCCGACCCGGCGCTGGCGACCAACGATCCGTTCAAGATCACCGCCAACGGCCCCCACTCCGGCAAGGACGTGACGGCGCGCGTGTCGCTGAACGTCAGCTACGTCTTCGACAACGGGATCACCCTGCGGTCGATCACCGGTTATCAGGACGGGATCAGCGAGTTCTCGACCGACCTGGACGGCACCAGCGCGCTGAACAACACCTTCTATGACCGCGTAGAGGAAGACGTCTGGTCGCAGGAGATCAACCTGGTCTCGCCGGACAACCAGCGCCTGACCTGGCTGCTGGGCGCCTTCTGGCAGCAGGACAACGTCACCTTCCCGGTCACCACCTTCCCGCAGGGCGCCTATCACGTCGGCTTCCCCGAGGGCGTGGTCGACTACTACATCTTCGGCGAGACGCCGAAGGAGACCACCGCGGTCTTCGGCCAGGTCAGCTACGACATCTCGGACCGGCTGCAGATCCAGCTGGGCGCGCGCTGGTCGGAAAGCACCTCGCGCAACGACAACGTCTACACGACCTATCCGGCGTTCGGCCTGACCCTGCTGCAGAACGACGAGGTCACCGCCGAGAAGACGACCGGCAAGCTGAGCCTCAACTACAAGATCGACGACAACAACTTCGTCTACGGCTTCGTCGCCACCGGCTTCAAGATGGGCGGGCTGAACGCGCCGAACTTCTATGTCCCGGCCAGCTCCTTCGGGCCGGAAGACGTGATCGACTACGAGCTGGGCTGGAAATCGACCCTGTTCGGCGGCCGGGTCCGCACTCAGCTGGGCGCCTACTACATGACCTATGAGGGCTTCCAGGTCGTCGTCGGCGATCCGGCCGTCCCGCTGTTCAGCTCGATCGTCAACGTCGCGGACGAGACCGTTCTGATGGGCGTCGAGGCCTCGGCCCAGGTGCGCGTCGACGACTGGACCGTGGATGTCGGCGCCGCCGTCTCCAAATCGGAGCTGGGCGAGTTCTACGCCGCCGACCCGCGTGTCGCGCGCAGCGGCACGTGCAACGCCACCACCGGTCCGGCGACCGCCAACTGCCTCAACCTGGACGGCAACACCCAGAGCTATGCGCCGGAGTTCACCTTCAACATCGGCGTCCAGTATGATTTCCAGCTGCCGAACGGCGCGACCCTGTCGCCCCGCATGGACTACGCCCACATCGGCGAGGCCTGGACCTCCATCTTCAACAACCGGGCCCTGGGCGACCGGCTTGAAGCCCGCGACCTGGTCAACCTGATGCTCAGCTACAAGACCGACGACTGGACCGTCGCGGCCTATGCGCACAACGCGACCGACCAGACCTACATCGCCGCCGTCAACGCGGGCCTGCGCTACGCCGGGCCGCCGCGGCAGTTCGGCATCAACCTGATGAAGACCTTCTGAGCCTGACGCCGGGGCGGCGGCCGAAGGTCGCCGCCCCGCCCCCTTCGCCGGTCCGCCGGCCCCTGTAACTGTCTGGAATTTCGCTTCAGGATGATCGGCTCGCTCCCCGGCCCCATGCAAGACTATGCGCTGACCGTGGACCGCTTCCTGGATCACGGCGCCAAATGGCACGGCGAGGCGCGGGTGATCACCGCCGGCGTCGACGGCCCGGACTCCCTCCTCGGCTACGCCGCCCTGCGCGAGCGCGCCAACCGCCTGTCGGGCGCCCTGCTCGACCTCGGCCTGGCGCCTGGCGAGCACATCGCCACCCTGGCCTGGAACACCCAACACCATGTCGAGGTCTGGTACGGCGCCATGGGCGTCGGCCTGGTCTGCCACACCCTCAATCCCCGCCTGACGATCGCCCATCTGGCGGCGATGATCGTGCAGGCCGAAGATCGCGTGCTGGCGGTCGGCGCCGGACTGCGGGACATGGCCGAGGCCCTGCTGGCCGCCTGCCCCTGCCTCGAACACCTGATCCTGCTGGACGGCGATGCGGCGGAGGCCGGACGCGCCGACGTCAGCGAGCTGGAGACCCTGCTGGCCGAGCGCGGGCGTCCGGTCGAGTGGGGCCGGTTCGATGAGACGGCGCCGGCGGGCCTGTGCTTCACCTCGGGCACCACGGGCGCGCCCAAGGGCGTCGTCTACACCCACCGCTCCAACTATCTGCACACCACCCGCGCCCTGCAGGCGGACGCCATGGCCCTGACGGCCGACGACGCCGTGCTGGTGGCCGTGCCCATGTTCCATGCCAACGCCTGGGGCCTGCCGTTCGCGGCGCCTGCGGTGGGGGCCGACCTGGTCCTGCCAGGCCGGGTCACGGACGGCGCCAGCCTGGCCCGGCTGATCGACCGGCATCAGGTGACCGTCGCCGTCGGCGTGCCGACCGTCTGGCTGGGCCTGCTGGATCATCTGGACGCCACCGGCGCCGAGACCCACAGCCTGGAGCGCATCATCATCGGCGGCTCCAGCTGCCCCGACAGCCTCTTGCAGCGGATGGAACGCCGGTTCGGCGCGACGGTGCAGACCAGCTGGGGCATGACCGAACTGTCGCCGCTGGGCGCCATCTCGCCGCGCAGCCGCCGACCGGGCGCCGCGCGTGGATCGGGCCGCCCGCCCATGGGCCTGGACCTGCTGCTGACCGACGCCGAGGGCGCCCCCCTGCCCGACCAGCGCAACGTGGTCGGCCATCTGAAGGTGAGGGGCCAGAGCGTCTTGAACCGCTATTTCGGCGCGGCCGAGGCCGCCATCGACGCGGGCGGCTGGTTCGACACCGGCGACCTGGCCATCCTGGACGACGCGGGAAACCTGACGCTGGCGGGGCGGTCCAAGGACCTGATCAAGTCGGGCGGCGAATGGATCAATCCGGTCGAGATCGAGGAGATCGTCGGCGCCCTGCCCTCTGTCGGACTGGTGGCCGTGATCGGCCGATCCGATCCGAAATGGGGCGAGCGTCCCCTGATGGTGATCGAACCCGCCCGCGGACAGACCATCGACGACGCCGATCTGAAGGGCGCGTTGAAGGGTCAGGTCGCCGACTGGTGGATCCCCGAGCGGATCGTGCGCGTGACGGCCATGCCTCTGGCGGCCACGGGCAAGATCAACAAGGCCGTGCTTCGCGCCACCTATGGAGGCGCATAGGATGACCGCCGTCTCCATCGAGTCGGCGTTCTACCGTGGCGCGCCGGACCGCCTTGAGGTTCCGCCTATGACCACCCCGCCCCGCCAGCCGCGCCGCAAGGCAGAGCAACGCGCCGAAAGCCTGGAGCAACTGCTCGACGCGGCCGAGGAGCTGTTCTCGCAGCATGGCTTCTATGGGGTGACGATCAAGGACATCGCCGACAAGGTCGGGGTCCATAAATCGCTGATCCACTACTATTTCACCGACAAGCAGGAGGTGTTCGACAAGGTCATGGCGCGCCGGGCGCCCGTGACCAGTGGACGCCGCATGGAGGCCCTGGACGCCTATGAGGCGGCGGCGGGCGGCAAGCCGACGGTCGAGGGCGCCCTGCGCGCCTTCCTGGATACCGACCTGGACACCTACTCGAACGGCGGCGACGGATGGCGGCATTTCGGCGCCCTCAGCGCCCAGATCAACAATACCCCCGCCTGGGGCGCCGAGGTCATGGACCGGCTGTTCGACCCCGTCGTGCTGCGCCTCATCGGCCTGCTGCGGCAGGCCCTGCCGGACGCGACCGAGGAAGACCTGTTCTGGGGCTATCACTTCGTCACCGGCGCCCTGACGCTGAGCCTGGCACGCACAGGCCGGATCGACCACCTGTCGGGCGGCAAATGCCGGTCCGACGACTTCGAGGCGATCAAGGAGCGGATGGCCTCCTTCATGGCCCACGGCTTCATCGGCATTTGCCACGACCGCGCGGCGGAACGGCGAAAGCAGACGCGCGAATGACCGGCGGCCTTCCGTTCGCACCGGATCCCGAGGCCCTCGGCTTCGACTCCGCCCGTCTCGCCGACCTCGACGCCTATATGGCGGGCATGGTCGAGGCGGGGCTGGTGGCGGGGACCTCCACCCTGCTGATGCGCCACGGACAGGTCGCCGCCTTCACCACCTTCGGCCACGCCCGGCTGGGCGATGCGGCGCCGCTGAGCCGCGACGCCATCTTCCGCATCTACTCCATGACCAAGCCGGTGACCGGCGTGGCCATGATGATGCTGTTCGAGGAAGGCCGTTGGCGCCTCGACGATCCGGTTACGGACTATCTGCCCGAGCTGAAGGGCCAGAAGGTCTATGCCGGCCTCGCCGAGGACGGTGCCATGCTGACCGAGGACGCCCTCCGGCCGCCCACGATGCGCGAGCTGATGAGCCACACCACCGGGCTCGGCTACGGCCTGTTCGACGTGCATCCGGTCGAGCGCGCCTATCGCGAGGCGGGCGTCATGATGGCCCACGGCTATCAGGACCTTGTCGAGCGCGCGGCGAGGATCCCCCTGATGTTCCAGCCGGGAACCGAGTGGTTCTACTCCATCGCAACCGACCTGCAGGCGCTGGTGGTCGAACGGCTGTCGGGCCAGACCTTCGGCGAGTTTCTCCGCACCCGGATCTTAGCGCCGCTGGGCATGGTCGACACCGGCTTCCAGGTCCCCGCCGACCAGGTTCACCGGCTGGCCGAGATGTACTGCGACGACGGCGCGGGCGGACTGAAGGTCGCCGCCGACGCCTTCGACATGCCGATCAACGACTACACCCGCCCGCCCCGGTTCGAGGGCGGCGGCGGAGGTCTGGTCTCGACCGCGACCGACTACGCCCGCTTCTGCCAGATGATCCTGAACCGGGGCGAGCTGGACGGCGTTCGCATTCTGAAGCCCGAGACCATCGACCTGATGGCGACCAACGTCATCCCCGACGCCGTCCTGAACACATACAGCCCGCTGCGTCTGCTGCCCTTCAGCCCAGCCCTGACCTTCGGGCTCGATTTCGCCATCACCGAGGACCCGAAACGGCTGGGCCTCGGCGAAGGCAAAGGCACGCTGAGCTGGGGCGGCGGCGGCGGGACCTGGTTCTGGATCGACCCCGAGAACGACATCGTCTTCGTCGGCCTGATCCAGCGGATGGCCGATCCGGTGAGCAACGAGTTCCGCGCCAAGGCCCGCGGCTTCACCTACGCCGCGCTGACCCATCCCGAAAAATAGACGGGCCCTCAGGCCCGCATCCGAGGAAACGAGAATGAGTGCGACACCGATCGAATCCGGAGACCCTCCCGCCGCCAAACCGTCGGTGGGACGGCCCGCCTGGGTCGCCCTGGGCGTGCTGTGGTTCGTCTATGTGCTGAACTTCCTGGACCGGCAGCTGCTGTCGATCCTGGCCAAGCCGATCCAGGACGCCCTGCACATCACCGACGGACAGCTGGGCCTGCTGGGCGGGCTGTATTTCGCATTCTTCTACTGTTTCATCGCCATCCCCGTGGGCTGGCTGGCGGACCGGACCAACCGGGTTTGGGTAGTGTCCGTCGCCTGCGGAATCTGGAGCGCGGCGACCATCGCCTGCGGCCTGTCGCTCAGCTTCGGCCAGCTCGCCGTGGCGCGCATGACCGTGGGCTTCGGCGAGGCGGGCGGGGTGCCGCCGTCCTACGCCATCATTACCGACTACTTCCCGCCCGGCCGTCGCGGCATGGCGCTGGGCATCTACAATCTGGGGCCGCCCGTGGGCGCGGCGCTGGGCATCGCCTTCGGCGCGTCGGTGGCCGCCGCCTTCAGCTGGCGTGACGCCTTCATCGCCATCGGCGCGGTCGGCGTCGTCGTCGCCGCCGCCACCCCCTTCCTGGTCAAGGAGCCCCGGCGCGGCGGACTGGACCGGGCGCCGGACGCCGCGGCCCCGCCCCGAGCCGGCTTCTGGGCCACGGTGAGGATGTTCTTCTCCACCCCGACCCTGGTGCTGGCCTCGCTGGGCAGCGGCGTGACCCAGATCGTCACCTACGGCCTGGGCAATTTCGCCGTGCTGTTCCTGATGCGCGAGAAGGGGATGACCCTGAACGACGTGGCCCTGTGGTACGCACTGGTGGTGGCCATCGGCATGGGCGGCGGCATCTTCGCCTCCGGATGGCTGATCGACCGCTACACGCGGCGGTCCAAGAAGGCCTACGCCCTGCTGCCGGCCATCTCGCTGTCGCTGGCCCTGCCGCTCTACATCGCCTTCGTCTGGGCGCCGTCGTGGCCGCTGGCGCTGGTGCTGATGCTGGGTCCGAACTTCCTGAACTACTTCTACCTGTCGTCTTCCGTGGCGCTGGTTCAGGAAGAGGTGAAGCCC
>NZ_JAHFPF010000138.1 GCF_023259385.1 Brevundimonas sp.
GCCCTGCTGGGCGTGGCGGGCTACTACGCCTTCCTGACCGCCGGGCTCGGGCTTGAGAACACCAGCCGCGAGGTCATCGACGGCCTGGTCGCGCTGGGCTTCGGCGCCTCGCTGATCTCCATCTTCGCGCGCCTGGGCGGCGGCATCTTCACCAAGGGCGCCGACGTCGGCGGCGACATGGTGGGCAAGGTCGAGGCCGGCATCCCCGAGGACGACCCCCGCAACGCCGCCACCATCGCCGACAACGTGGGCGACAACGTCGGCGACTGCGCCGGCATGGCCGCCGACCTGTTCGAGACCTACGCCGTCTCGACCGTGGCGACGATGGTGCTGGCCGCCATCTTCTTCCGCGGCACGGAGTATGTCGGCGCGATGATGCTGCTGCCGCTGGCCATCTGCGCCATCTGCATCGTCACCTCGATCATCGGCAGCTTCTTCGTCCGCCTGGGCAAGAGCCAGAACATCATGGGCGCCCTCTATCAGGGCCTCATCGTCACCGGCGTCCTGTCGATCGGCGCGGTCTGGTGGATCATCGACCAGGTGGCTCCGGCCACGGTCACCACCTCGGGCGGGCTGGTCATCACCTCGATGCAGCTGTTCTGGTCCGGCGTGGTCGGCCTGGTCGTCACCGCCGCCATCGTGGTCATCACCGAATACTACACCGGCTCCAACTTCCGTCCGGTCCGTTCGGTGGCCAACGCCTCCGTCTCGGGCCACGGCACCAATGTGATCCAGGGCCTGGCCGTTTCGCTGGAGGCCACCGCGCTTCCGGCCCTGGCCATCATCGTCGGCATCGTCGTCAGCTTCCAGCTGGCGGGCCTGTTCGGCATCGCCATCGCCACCACGACCATGCTGGGCGTGGCGGGGATGATCGTCGCGCTGGACGCCTTCGGTCCGGTCACCGACAACGCCGGCGGCATCGCCGAGATGGCGGGCCTTCCGCCGGAAGTGCGCCACTCGACCGACGCCCTGGACGCGGTGGGCAACACCACCAAGGCCGTGACCAAGGGCTACGCCATCGGTTCGGCCGGCCTGGGCGCCCTGGTGCTGTTCGCCGCCTATACCGAGGACCTGAAATACTTCGCCGAGACCGCCCTGCCGGGCAGCTTCTTCGAAGGCCTCGGGACGGTCGCCTTCGACCTGACCAACCCCTACGTCGTGGTCGGCCTGCTGTTCGGGGGGCTGCTGCCCTTCCTGTTCGGCGGCATGTCGATGACCGCCGTGGGCCGGGCGGCCGAATCGGTCGTCGCCGAGGTGCGCCGTCAGTTCCGCGAGAACCCGGGCATCATGACCGGCGAGGTGAAGCCCGAATACGGCAAGGCGGTCGACATCCTGACCTCGGCGGCGATCAAGGAGATGATCGTGCCGTCGCTGCTGCCGGTGCTGTCGCCGATCGTGCTGTTCGTCGTCGTGCTGTTCATCCAGCCGGAGAAGGCCAACGCCTTCGCCGCCCTGGGCGCCATGCTGATGGGCGTCATCGTAACCGGCCTGTTCGTGGCCATCTCGATGACCTCGGGCGGCGGCGCCTGGGACAACGCCAAGAAGGTCATCGAAGAGGGCTTCACCGACAAGAACGGCGTGGTCCACGGCAAGGGGTCGGAGGCTCACAAGGCCGCCGTCACCGGCGACACGGTGGGCGATCCCTACAAGGACACCTCCGGTCCGGCGGTGAACCCGATGATCAAGATCACCAACATCGTCGCCCTGCTTCTGCTGGCGGTGCTGGCGAGCGGCAAGATCGGCTGATCGGTCTGGGGTTGGCGCCGGCGACGGCGCCAACCCTTAGCCGGCGGCGGCGGGCAAGTGGTTAGTGGCTAGTGATTAGTGGTTCGATGCCGCCGGCAGGAGGCCCTCGACGGTCGGGGCCTGGACCGGCCCAGCCACTAATCACTAGCCACTAATCACTAGCTTGGCGCCACAACGAGAAACGCCCCGGAGAGCCATCTCCGGGGCGTTTCGTTGAACAGATGGAGCCGAAACCCTAGTCCGGGCGGCGCTGGCCGGGGGCGTCTTCCTCGGTGCGAGGCAGCTGGCCGCGGGCGACGTTGCCCAGCAGCTGCTCCAGGATGGTCAGCTGGCGGCCGCGGGTCGGCGTCTCGCGACCGTTCATCGAGATGCGCTCGCCGTCG
The DNA here is from genome assembly GCF_023259385.1 of Brevundimonas sp. Classification (GTDB taxonomy): domain Bacteria; phylum Pseudomonadota; class Alphaproteobacteria; order Caulobacterales; family Caulobacteraceae; genus Brevundimonas. The sequence goes on from NZ_JAHFPF010000138.1 coordinate 2,130, forward strand.
TCGAGGCCCAGGGTGCGCACGCCCGCGACCTGGCCGCCGGCGTTGAAGGTGATCTCGGTCACGCTGCGCTGGGTCACCTGCGGGCGGTTGTAGGTGTATTTCTCGGTCGTCTGGCTGACGTAGTACCAGATCGTGTCGCTCTCGAAGGCCGAGGTCGTCGACGGCGAGCCCAGCTTGGTCAGCACCGTCTGGCGCGTGTCCGTGCCGGCGACGATGTCGGTGGGCTTGGCGTCGATGGCCTGGAAGCCGTTCTGGCCCACGACGGGGGCGCAGGCCGTGGTCAGCGCGGCGAGCGACAGAGCCGCGATCAGGAGTTTCGTACGGAGCATTTGCGGCGCCTGCGACAGAACAAGGTCTTTGACCTAACCGGACCCGAGCCTTAGTTCAACGGCGCGGCGGAAAAGGGGCCGTGAAACATGCTGCAGAATCTCTTCCGAACCCTCCGCCGCGAACGCTTCGGCGACGGGCTTTATGAAATCGCCGTCCGTCAGGCCCGCGACCCGCGCTTCTACACCGCGCTGGGCGTCGCGGACCGCATCGACGCGCGGTTCGAGCTGTACACCCTGCACGTCCTGCTGCTGACCATGCGGCTGAAGGACGAGGGGACCGAGCGCGGCGGCGACGCCGGCCAGCAGCTGTTCGACAGCTATGTGTCGGCGCTGGACCACACCCTGCGGGAGCTGGGCGTCGGCGACATCTCGGTCGGCAAGAAGATGCGCAAGCTGGGCGAGTCGCTCTACGGGCGCATGACCACCTATGAGCAGCCGCTGCGGGACGGGGACGCCGATATGCTGGCGGCCGGCCTGGCGCGCAATGTGCTGGAAAGCGAGACGCCCGCCGACGGGGCGGCCCTGGCGGCCTATGCCCTGTCCAGCCGCGCCCGGCTGGCGGCCCAGCCGTTCGACGACGTTCTGAAAGCCCCCGCGTGGGCGGAGGTGAAGGCATGAGCACTCCCCAGCTGCCCTACAGCGAGCCTGTCCGCCTGCACCAGATCGGGTCCGGCGTGAAACGCACCCTGACGCCCGACGCCGCCGCCCGCGCCCGAATCGCCCGGGCGCTGGACCTGGCGTCGCTGGACGCGGTCGAGGCCGAGGTGAACCTGGTCCCCACCGCCGCGGGCTGGACCCTGTCCGGCCGCGTCCGGGCGGAGCTCGCCCAGACCTGCGGAATCACCCTGGAGCCGCTGCCGCTGACGATCGACGAGGCCTTCTCGGTCCAGCTGGCCGAGCCGGTGGACGAGGAATCCGACGAGATCATCATCACGCTGGAGGACGAATCGCCCGACGTGGTCGAGGACGGCCAGATCGATCTTGGCCAGTACGTCGTGGAGCAGCTGGCCCTGCATCTGGACCCATTCCCCCGCAAGCCGGGCGCGGAGTTCGTCCAGCCGCCGGAACCCACCGAAATCTCGCCTTTCGCGGTCCTGAAGCAACTTCGGCCCTCCGACGAAGGTTGACGCCGGGTCCACCTGGTTGCATCCCCCTTGTGCGGCGTTATCGTCGCCGCCTGACCAGCGCCGCTAACGTCGGCGCGACGGAGTCGAAACGGCTTGCCATCCCCCATTCTGATCTCGCTTGACGCCATGGGCGGGGATCACGGCCCGCCGGTCGTGGTCGGCGGCATATGCGACTACCGCACGCGGCACGGCGGCGAGGGCGTGCGCTTCCTGCTGAACGGCGACGAGGCCGCGATCCGCGCCGAAATGGCCCGCTGCGGCCTGGGCGACGACATCTGCGACGTCCGCCACACAGACAAGGTCGTGGCCATGGACGAGAAGCCCGCCACGGCGATGCGCCGCGGCAAGGGCTCCAGCCTGTGGAACGCCATCGAGGCGGTGAAGACCGGGGAGGCCGCCGCGATCGTCTCGGCCGGCAACACCGGCGCCCTGATGGCCATCTCCAAACTGATCCTGCGCATGTCCGCGCCGGGCCTTGAACGTCCCGCCATCGTCGCCGGCTGGCCGACCTTCCGGGGCGTCACCGCCGTGCTGGACGTCGGCGCCAACGTCGAGAGCGACGCAGCCCAGCTGGTCGAGTTCGCCATCATGGGCGAGGCCTTCATGACCGCCGTGCACGGGGTCGCCAGCCCTACCGTCGGCATTCTGAACGTCGGGTCCGAGGACATGAAGGGCCACGAGGAGGTCCGCGAGGCCGCGCGCCTGCTGCGCGAGGGCGGCTTCGGTCTGGCCTATCACGGCTTCGTCGAGGGCGACGACATCGCCAAGGGCACGGTCGATGTGGTCGTCACCGACGGCTTCACCGGCAACATCGCCCTGAAGACCGCCGAGGGCGTGGCCAAATTCATCGGCGCCCTGACCCGCGAGGCCCTGACCTCCAGCCTGATGGCCAAGGCCGGGGCGGCGCTGGCCTATCCGGCGCTGAAGAAGATGAGCGCCAAGATCGATCCCAACGCCATCAACGGCGGCCCGCTGCTGGGCCTGAACGGCATTGTGGTGAAGAGCCACGGCGGCGCGACCGCGGGCGGCTTCGGCGCCGCGATCCGCATCGCTGTCGATCTGGCGCGCAGTGACTATATGACCAAGGTCGGGGCCAGTCTGCAGAAGCTGACCGCCGTACTGGAACAGCCGCCCGCGCAGCCTTCGGACGCGGCCATGGAGACTACCAAGTGAGCGTCATGCGAAGCGCCGTGACCGGCGTCGGTTCGTATCTTCCGGAACAGATCGTCACCAACGCCGATCTGGCCGCCATCGTGGACACCTCGGACGAGTGGATCCAGGAGCGGACCGGCATCAAGCAGCGGCACAAGGCGCGCGATGATGAGCCCACCAGCGATCTGGCGGTCGAGGCCGCCCGTCGCGCCCTGATCGATGCGGGCAAGACGGCCGCGGACGTGGACCTGATCGTGGTGGCGACCACCACCCCGGACATGACCTTCCCGGCCACGGCCTCGATCGTGCAGCGCAAGCTGGGCGCGCCCGTCGGCATCGCCTTCGACGTCCAGGCCGTGTGCTCGGGCTTCGTCTATGCGCTCAGCGTCGCCGACGGCTTCGTGGCCCGGGGCCTGGCCAAATGCGCCCTGGTGATCGGCGCCGAGGAGATGACCCGCCTGCTGGACTGGAACGACCGGTCCACCTGCGTGCTGTTCGGCGACGGCGCCGGCGCCGTGGTGGTCGAGCCGCGCGAAGGGCAGGGGACCAAGGCCGATCAGGGCCTGCTGGGCTTCGCCCTGCGCTGCGACGGCTCCAAGACCGACCTGCTGTATGTGGACGGCGGCCCGGCCACGACCGGCTCGGTCGGGCATCTGCGCATGGCGGGCAATCAGGTGTTCCGCCACGCGGTCATCAATATCGCGGAGGCCATCACCGCCGCCTGCGAAGCCTCAGGCATCGAGGTGCCCGAGGTCGACTGGTTCGTGCCGCACCAGGCCAACCAGCGCATCATCCGCGGCGTCGGCGACCGGCTGGGCCTGGACGAGGAGAAGGTCATCTCGACCGTCGCCACCCACGCCAACACCTCGGCCGCCTCCATCCCCCTGGCGCTGGACGCCGCCATCAAGGACGGGCGCATCAAGCGCGGCGATCTGGTGGTCATGGAGGCCATGGGCGGAGGCCTGACCTGGGGCGCCTGCGCGATTCGTCTGTAAAGCGCATTTCGCCTTTTCATTTCAGGGCGCTTGCCCTTTTATGCGACCCACTGACGATTGAGGGGAGTGACCGGTGACGCAGACCCTGACGCGGGCCGATCTTTGCGAGGCTGTCCACGAGGAAGTGGGCCTTTCGCGGCAGGAATGCTCCCAGATGGTCGAGCGCACCCTCGAACTGATCGTCGAGTCGCTGGAGCGCGGCGAGACCGTCAAGCTGTCGGGCTTCGGCGTCTTCCAGGTTCGCGAGAAGCGCGCCCGCATGGGCCGCAATCCCAAGACCGGCGAACCGGCGGCGATCAACCCGCGCCGGGTGATCAGCTTCCGCGCCTCGCAGATCATGAAGGGCCGGGTGCACGACGCTGTCGTGACCGCCTGATCTGACGCATGGCCAAGAGCCCTCAAGCGTTCCGGACGATCTCGGAGGCCGCCGACGAGGTCGGCGCGCCCCAGCACGTCCTGCGCTTCTGGGAGACCAAATTCACCTTCGTCGCGCCGTTGAAGCGCGCGGGCGGCCGCCGGTTCTACCGGCCGCAGGACATCGTGCTGCTGAAGGCCGTCAAGCGGCTGCTGCATGACGAGGGCCTGACCATCAAGGGGGTGCAGCGCCTGTTCCGCGAACAGGGCCTCAAGCGCATCGCCGCCTGGGGCGACCCCGAAGGCCTGGTGGCGTTCGAGCCCGAGGGCGCGACGCCGGAGCCCGCGCCCGCGCCGGCGCCCGCCGCCGTATCGTCGGTCCGGCTGCGTCAGGTTCTGGCGGAACTGGAAGGCGCGCGCGCTCGTCTGGAAGCCGCCCTGTCGCGATCCGCCTGAAGACCTCTTTTTTGGGTTTGCGCGCGGCGCGACCCCGTCTATAGGGAGCGCCTCTCGGAGCGTGGCGCAGCCTGGTAGCGCACTTGACTGGGGGTCAAGGGGTCGCAGGTTCGAATCCTGTCGCTCCGACCATTTTCGAAAGAAAATCGGTTGGTTGAAGGGGTCGTCTTCGGACGGCCCCTTCGCAATTCCGGCCTGCGTCAGTCCTTGCCGCTCTCGGCCCATTTGAACAGCGGATACAGCGGCACGCCCCAGCCGATGCCGCCGACGGCGAAGAACAGCAGGTCCAGCAGCATGTTGGGGCCGAACAGGCCGCGCAGGGCGATGACGCCCCAGATCCACACGACCAGGAAGACCAGCACGGCGATCATGGCGATGAAGCGCCGGGTGCGGCCGCCCATCAGCGCTTGCTGCGGAACAGGAAGAAGGCGGCCAGGGCGACGGCCGAGGCGATCATCGACCACAGGACCCAGCCCCACTGGTCCATGGTCGAGACGGCGAAGACGCGGACGGCCAGGAAGGCGCCCGCGATCGCGCCGACGCCCGAGACCAGCCCGGTCGCGAACAGGCCGCGGCGGCCAGTGAGCAGATCGGCCAGCCAGGCCAGCACGAAGGCGCCGAGAACGGCGGTGACGATGTCGGCGTACTGCAAACGGCCTCTCCAGCATGCGGCGACAGGGCGCCGAAAAGCGACTCGATCTCGCCCTCATGCGCGGGCATACCGCACAGGTCCGGGCGCGGCGAGTAGCGCGCGAGCGGCAGTGTAACGGGCGGAACGGCAGGCGTCGAATGAAGCGTTTGGGCGGTGGCGATCAAAGCCGGTCGGTGGCGATCTGGCTGTGGGCGGTGGCGGCGTTGGTCTTCGTCATGGTCGTGGTGGGCGGCGTGACCCGCCTGACCGGCTCGGGCCTGTCGATCACCGAGTGGAAGCCGATCATGGGCGCCCTGCCGCCGATGAACCACGCCCAGTGGATGGACGCCTTTGAGAAGTACAAGGCCATCCCGCAATACCAGCAGATCAACGCCGGGATGAGCCTGGCCGAGTTCCAGGGCATTTTCTTCTGGGAGTGGCTGCACCGCCTGCTGGGCCGTCTGATCGGGGTGGCCTTCGCCGTGCCGTTCGCGGTCCTGCTGCTGATGCGCAAGGTGCAGCGCCGGCTGATCTCGCGCTGCGTGGTCCTGCTGGGGCTGGGCGGGCTGCAGGGGCTGATCGGCTGGTGGATGGTGACCAGCGGCCTGAGCGAGCGGGTCGACGTGGCCCCCGAGCGCCTGGCGACCCACCTGGGCCTCGCCCTCATCATCTTCATGGGCCTGATCTGGACCGGGCTGGAGGCCTGGAACGGCGAGGAGCGTTCGCGCTCGCCGGGAGGCTGGAGCCGCGGCGCGGCCATTCTGCTCGGCGCGGTCTTCATCCAGTGCCTGCTGGGCGGGCTGGTGGCCGGGGCCAAGGCGGGGTTCGTCTACACCGACTGGCCGCTGATGAACGGCGCGGTCTTCCCGCCGGTCGAGTGGGGCAAGGGGGCGCTGGCCTTCCTGCACGACCAGGCGCTGGTCCAGTTCAATCACCGCATCTGGGCCTACGGCCTGCTGATCGGCGGCACGGTCTATGCGGTGCAGGCGTGGCGCTGGCGGCTGGCCGAGGGGCTGGGCGCGAGCGGCTTTGTCGTCGCCGCCGCCCTGTGGCTGCAGGCCCTGCTGGGCGTCGTCACCCTGATGCACGCCGTGCCCCTGTGGCTGGGCGCCCTGCATCAGGCGGGGGCGGCGCTGGTGCTGGCGACGGCGACCGTGAACCTGTGGCTGGTCCGCCGGTCGCAGCCGCGGCTGTTCGTGTCGGGTCCGAGGTCGCGCGGGCTGTTCTGACTACGCCCGCACCGTATCCCAGGGCCCCGTGATCGCCAGGGTCACGCCCGGGTACTGGATGTTGACGAACAGCACCTCGCCGTCCGGCGAGAAGACGCAGCCGCAGAGCTCTGAGTTGCCCTGGAAGACATTGCGGCCCAGCGTGTAGAGCTTGCCGTCCGGGGTCACGCCCTTCAGGTGGTTGCGGATCGCCGCGGAATAGTTGTCCTCGCACACGATCAGGTGGCCCCAGGGCGCGACCGTCAGGTTGTCGGCCATGTTCATGGCCTTTTCGTCCAGGCTCTCGACAAACAGCTGGATGCGGCCGGGGCGGGCGCGTTCGCCGTCCTGTCCCTCGTCGGGCGAGGGGACGTAGCGCAGGATCTGGCCGCGCTCGATCGGGCCGCCCGAGGTGGCGGTCAGATACAGTTCGTTGTCGCCCCAGTGGATGCCTTCGCCGCGCGCCACCAGCGCCGCGCCGTCGGCGTGGCCGCGCTTGCGCAAGTCGCCGTTGGGGCTTTCGACGTCGTCCAGATCGATCCAGTCGACCTCTTTCCAGTCTCCGACTCTCCAGAAGCGCGCGCCGTCGTGGTTGGCGGTGTCCGCGCCCGGGGCGCCGCGCACGACCATGGCCTGCAGCCGCCCGCCATCGACCAGCTTGCCCGGGGTGGTCGGGATGAAGCGGTAGAAGAGGCCGTCGCCCTGGTCCTCGGTCTGGTACAGGATGCCAGTGCGGGGATCGACGCAGACCGCCTCGTGGTCGAAGCGGCCCATGGCCTTCAGCGGCACGGCCTGGACCAGGCCGTCGGCGTCGGCGGGCACCTCGAAGATGTAGCCGTGCGCCTTCATCACGTCGGCGGTGGCGGGCGTCTCCTCGGTCTCCTCGCAGGTCAGCCAGCTGCCCCAGGGGGTC
>NZ_JAHFPF010000343.1:0-484 GCF_023259385.1 Brevundimonas sp.
CCAGCCCCAGGTCGTGGGCGCGGGTCAGCTGCAGCACCTCGCCCTCGGAGATGACGCTGGACGCCCGGGCCAGGATGCCCAGGGCCCGCATCTGGCCGGTCTCGACCATCAGTTCGAAGGCGCGGGCGAACAGGAAGTCGCCGACCAGCACGCTGGAGGGGGCGCCCCAGATCAGGTGAGCGGCCACCTTGCCCCGGCGCAGATCCGAGGCGTCGACGATGTCGTCGTGCAGCAGGGTGGCGGTGTGGATGAACTCGACCGAGGCGGCCAGACGGACGGCGGCCTCCATGCCGTTCGGGGCGCCGACGGCGCGCGCGGCGGCCACGGTCAGCAGCGGACGCAAGCGCTTGCCGCCCGCCGCCACGATGTGGTCGGCCAGCATCGGGATGACCGGAACGTCGGACTGCATCCGCTCGACGATCAGGGCGTCGACCACCGCCATGTCGTCGCGCGCGAGCCGGATCAAGGGCTCGACCTCTCCCTT
>NZ_JAHFPF010000343.1:494-2638 GCF_023259385.1 Brevundimonas sp.
GAATACTCTTCGGGAACGGCGCGGGAGGAGGATCGCGCCTGAAAATCCAGCCGCCGCCTTGCCCGGCGGCGATGCGGCGCACAATGGTGATCGGGTCAACAGGGGTCAAGCCGCGTGACCGTCGCATCCGCCACTGAATCGTCATCGGAAATCGTCGAGAACGCCCTTCTCGGCGGTCGCGTGCGATTCCTCCAGCCCGCGAAGGGCTATCGCGCCGGAATGGACGCCGCCCTGCTGGCCGCCGCCTGCGACGCCGCACCCGGCGAGCGGGTGATCGAGGCCGGCTGCGGCGCGGGCGCCGTGCTGATGCAGATCGCGGCGCGGCGCCCCGGCGTGGCCCTGACCGGGCTGGAGCGGGATCCGGCCATGGCGGCGCTGGCCCGGCGGAACGCGATTCTGAACGGGGCCGAGACCACGATCGTCGAAGGCGACATCGCCCAGGGGTTCCGCGCCCTGGACCTGCCGGTGTTCGACCGCGCGGTGTCCAACCCGCCCTTTTTCGATGATCCGGGCGCCCTGCGCGCGCCCTCTCCCGGCAAGTCAGGCGCCTGGATGGCCGACGACGGCTTGGGCGCCTGGACCCGCTTCCTGCTGAAGTCCGTGCGCGAGGGCGGCCGGATCGTGGTCATCCACCGCGCCGACCGTCTGGCCGATCTGCTGGCGGGCCTGGGTGAGACGGCGGGGTCGTTCGCGATCCGCCCGATCCACGCCTTCGCAGACGAACCGGCCAAACGCGTCCTGGTGCAGGCCATCAAGACCGGCAAGGCGCCGCTGCGGTTGCTGCCCCCGCTGGTGTTGCATGCGCGCGACGGAGCCAAGCATACGGCGGAGGCTGAGGCTGTGCTGCGGGGCGAAGCTGGGCTGGAATGGTGACCCGCCGAAACCGGGCCGCCTGAAGGGCCGCCGGGTGTACGCCCGCCCCAGGCGGACCTCCCCCGGCGACCGAACGGGATGGGGTCAGCCGACGTCAGCGCAGACGCGGAAATGCCAGTCCTGCGAGCAACCGATCGAGCCGTCGCCGTATTTCTCACAGCCGAAATTGCGAAGACACATCTCGTAGGGGCTGCTGTAGTCCCAGTTGCCGTCTCCGGGGCCGGTCACTCGGGTCTGCGTATACGCGGTTTGGGGCGCGCCCCCGGTCAGGGGCGCAGGAGCTGCGCCCGCCAGGAACACGATCGAGGTGACGGCCAAGGCGATTTTCAGCATGGTTTTCCTCCTTGCCCCGAATGGGCGGGCGCAGGTTCAGACAGCAAGCGGAGCTGGCCCAATCACAATAACGTCAGGTTGAAACTTGCACGCTTGGGGAGAATTTGAGAGCCTAACCTTCGGACCGTCCATCTCCTTCCCTGTCGCGCGCATAGCGCCGAGCGAAGTGGAAAAGCGGCAACCAGCCTTCGCGGCGGATCGTCCAGTTTTCATAGGTCGAGGTCAGCTGGTCCGGCGCATGGAGCACGCCCAGATTCACCTCGATCTCGTCGCCGCTGCGCGCGAAGACGGACGAACCGCAACGCGGACAGAAATGCCGTCCGGCGTAGTCCCCGGTCTCGCCTTCGACGCTCACAGCCCTTTCGGGAAAGATCGCCGTCGCCTGGAACAGCGAGCCCGAATGCTTGCGGCAGTCGAGACAGTGGCACAGCCCGACCCGATACGGCCGTCCGATGGCCGCCAGCCTGACCCCGCCGCACAGGCACCCGCTTTCGAACCGATCCATGTGGGTCTCCTCGGCTCCATCGAACGCCCAGGGCCTCGCCGGTATCCGCCGCCCTCTCCGCTTTCGCCAATCGGCCCTAGCGGCTATGCCACCGTCATGTCCCTACGCCCCCTCTTCGTCACCCAGGTCTATGAGGCCTCGCTCGCCGCCTCCGCGGGCTTCGCGGCCTTCAACGCCGAGCTGGCCGACGCCTGCCGGATGCTGGCGGCTGAGGACATGGCCGGACGCCAATGGTGCAAGGAGCACGGCTATCGCGGCTACACCTCCTACGGCTCCCTGACCGACCTGCCGGTGCGGCTACCGGAGTTCGGCGAGCTGAAGCGGCATCTCGACAAGCACGCGCAAGTCTATGCCAAGGCTCTGAATTTCGATCTGGCGCGCAAGCCGCGACTGGACAATCTGTGGGTCAACATCATCAAGCCCGGCGGCGGTC
>NZ_JAHFPF010000344.1 GCF_023259385.1 Brevundimonas sp.
GCCGACGACATCATCGTCTCGAACGGCTCGTGCACCACCAATGCCCTCGCCCCCGTCGCCAAGGTCCTGCACGACCTGTTCGGCATCGAGCGCGGCTACATGACCACCATCCACTCCTACACCGGCGACCAGCCGACGCTGGATACGATGCACAAGGATCTGTACCGCGCCCGCGCCGCCGCCCTGTCGATGATCCCGACTTCGACCGGCGCCGCCAAGGCCCTGGGTCTGGTCCTGCCGGAACTGAAGGGCAAGCTGGACGGCTCGTCGATCCGCGTCCCCACCCCGAACGTCTCGGTCGTCGACCTGAAGGTCGTCTCCGGTCGCGACACCTCGGCCGACGAGATCAACGCCGCGCTTCAGGCCGCCGCCGACGGCCCGATGAAGGGCGTCCTGTTCACGACGACCGATCCGCTGGTCTCCAGCGACCTGAACCACATCGCCGCCTCGTCCACCGCCGCCCTGCCCCAAACCCAGGTCGTCGACGGCAAGCTGGCCCGCGTGCTCAGCTGGTACGACAACGAATGGGGCTTCGCGACCCGCATGGCCGACACGGCGCTGGTGATGGCGAAGTTCCTGTAAGATCGCACCGAGAACCCCGGCATGCTTCTATTCTTAGGACTGCCGGGGTTTTTACTTTTCGCATGGCTTTCACTGCCTTGGTCGCTGCTCGCCATCGCCTTTTGGGGCGCTATGGTCTGGTTAGGACTGCGCAAGATTGAGCTTGGGCCGTTGACGGATGGAGCGTTCGTCATTCGAGGCTGCGCCGTCGCAGCATTGCTCTTCTTCGGAACAGCCATCCCTTTTTTGACTGGAAACTGGCCTGATCCAGTCGCCCCTTTTGCTTGGTTCGCCGTTCCTGTCCTTCTCACGGGACTCGCTATTTCGGCCTATCGCGATCATGCGAAAAGCGGCCGACATTTCATCGCAGTCGCCGCTCCGGTCGTCGCACTGCAAGTTCAACTGATGATCCACGGCGCTCTGCTCTGGATCGGACACATCTTTTCTGGGGGCAGCCCGATATGACCTTCCGCACTCTCGACGACGCCAAGGATCTCGCCGGCAAGACGGCCCTGGTCCGCGTGGACTTCAACGTCCCGATGGAGGACGGCAAGGTCACGGACGACACCCGTCTGCGGGTCGCCCTGCCGACGATCCAGCGGCTGCGTGACGCCGGCGCCAAGGTCGCCCTGCTGGCCCACTTCGACCGCCCCAAGGGCCAGCGCGTCCCGTCGATGAGCCTGAAGCCTGTCGTGGATGATTTGGAGAACCTGCTCGGCGCTCCCGTCCGCTTCGCCGACGACTGCATCGGTCCGGACGCCGTGGACGCCATCCGAGACCTGGACGCCGGCGGCGTGGTCCTGCTGGAGAACGTCCGCTTCCACGCGGCGGAAGAGGCCAATGACCCGGTCTTCGCCCAGAAGCTGGCCGATCTGGGCGACCTCTATGTCAACGACGCCTTCTCGGCCGCCCACCGCGCCCACGCCTCGACGGAAGGGATCGCGCACCACCTGCCCGCCTATGCCGGCGAATCCATGCGCCGCGAGTTGGACGCCCTGGACGCCGCCCTGGGCAATCCGCAGAAGCCGGTTCTGGGCATCGTCGGCGGCGCCAAGGTCTCGACCAAGCTGGACCTGCTGAAGAACCTGGTCGGCAAGCTGGACCGGCTGGCCATCGGCGGCGGCATGGCCAACACCTTCCTGTTCGCCCAGGGGATCGACATCGGCGGCTCGCTGGCTGAACGCGACATGGCCGACACGGCCCGCGAGATCATGGCCGAGGCCGAGGCGAAGGGCTGCAAACTGCTGCTGCCGGTCGATTTCGTGGTCGCGACCGAGGTCAAGCCCGGCGCCGCATCCCGCCCCGTCATCGCCGGCGCCGCCCTGTCGGCCGACGACAAGATCCTCGACGCCGGCCCCGCCACGGTCGCGCGGCTGCTGGACGCCCTGACGGCTTCGAAGACCCTGATCTGGAACGGCCCGCTGGGCGTGTTCGAGGTGCCGCCCTTCGACGCCGCCACCGTGACCGTCGCCCGCCATGCGGCCGCGCTGGCCAAGGCCGGTGTTCTGGTCGCCGTAGGCGGCGGCGGCGACACGGTCTCGGCCCTGAACCACGCCGGCGTATCGGACGACATGACCTTCGTCTCCACCGCCGGCGGCGCCTTCCTGGAATGGATGGAGGGCAAGCCCCTGCCCGGCGTCGAAGCCCTGCGCGTCTGATCGGCGGCGGTGCAGGCGGATCACGCCTGCACTGCGGCTTTCTGAATTCGCGCTGAAACGGCTGTAACGCGGCGTGACTTCGTCACGCCTCGCCGCTAGTCTCTTGCCCAATCAAAAAAGACTATTCGGCTCAGGAGACTATCCATGGCGCGCATCACGCTGCGACAGCTGCTCGACCACGCGGCAGAGAACGACTACGGCCTGCCGGCCTACAACATCAACAATATGGAACAGGGTCTGGCGATCATGGAGGCGGCCCACGAGGTCAACGCCCCCGTCATCATCCAGGCCTCGCGCGGCGCCCGGAACTACGCCAACGACGTGGTTCTGGCCAAGCTGATCGACGCCCTGGCCGAACTCTATCCGCACATCCCGGTCTGCATGCACCAGGACCACGGCAACGGCCCGGCC
>NZ_JAHFPF010000139.1 GCF_023259385.1 Brevundimonas sp.
CGACGGCGCCGAACATGCCCGACAGATAGTCGTTCACCCGCACGGTCATCGCCAGGATGTCGTCCAGCTCCTGGGTCGAGGCCCAGTTGAAGGCGGTGATGTGCTCTTCGGTGACCATCGGGTCGTTGAGCTCGTCCTTCTTCAGGTAGAACTCGATGATCGAGCGGGGCAGGGGCGTGCCTTCCGCGATGCCCAGGCGCTGGCTCATCGAGCCGGCCACGACGTTGCGGCACACCACTTCCAGCGGAATGATCTCGACTTCGCGGATCAGCTGCTCGCGCAGGTTCAGCCGCTTGATGAAGTGATTGGTCACGCCGATGCCGTTCAGACGCGACATGACGAATTCGCTGATCTGGTTGTTGATGACGCCCTTGCCCTCGAGTTGGGCCTTCTTCTCGCCGTTGAAGGCGGTGGCGTCGTCCTTGAAATACTGGATCAGGGTGCCAGGCTCAGGTCCTTCGTACAGGATCTTGGCCTTGCCCTCGTAGAGCTTCTTGCGCTTGACGTTCATGGGGTCTCGTCCGGGCGGGGCCTCGTCAGAAACGAAAATCGCGCGGCCAGCGCGTAGGTCTGGTCAGCGCGATCCGGAATCGGGCGGGCGGGTAAAATCGTCGCGGTCTCCTTAGCGGAAGCCGGTGCTGGATACAAACGGCGGGCGTCGACGACACCGTCGTACGGCATGCCGCCGCAACCCGGCGGGTTCCGGTTGCGTTCGGCTCACGGGGGGCTATAGACACCCCGACGCGGCCACTCCCTGGGCCGCCTGACGGAGCCTGCGGACGCCCATGACTACCTTCGACGATCGGGAAAAGGGCTTCGAGTCCAAGTTCGCACTCGATCAGGAACAGGAATTCAAGGCCGTCGCCCGCCGCAACAAGCTGCTGGGTCTGTGGGCCGCCGAGAAGATGGGCCTGTCCGCCGATAGCGCCGCCCAGTACGCCGGAGCGGTCGTGAAAGCCGATTTCGAGCAGCCGGGCGAGGAAGACGTCTACCGCAAGATCGCCCAGGACCTCGAAGGCGCCGGCCTGACCGTCTCGGAAGGTGAAATCCGCCGCAAGATGGACGAGCTGTCGTCGGTCGCGCGCGAGCAGATCCGCAACGGCGAATAAGCCGACGCCTGAGAATGTAGAAAAGGCCGCCCCTCACAGGGCGGCCTTTGTCGTTTCAGGACGATATGGGTGCGGGATTACTTGGGCATCAGCACCGTATCGATGACGTGAACGATGCCGTTCGACTGGCCGACGTCGGCCTGCGTGATCGTCGAGCGACCGCCGTTTTCATCCGTGATGACCCAGGTGCCGTTCGGGCCCGCGGTGACGGTCAGCGCGCCGCCTTCTACGGTCGTCAGCGTCGCCGTGCCGCCGTTGGCCTGGGCTTGAGCGGCGATATCGGCGGCGGTCAGCCGGCCGGGGACGACGTGATAGGTCAGGATTTTGGCCAGGTCGGCCTTGCCTGCGGGCGCCATCAGGCTTTCTCGTGCTGCGACCGGCACCTTCTCGAAGGCGGCGTTGTCCGGTGCGAAGACGGTGAAGGGGCCCGCTCCGCCAAGCGTTTCGGCCAGACCGGCGGCCTGAACGGCGGCGACCAGGGTCGTCAGGTTCGACGCCTTGGCCGCATTGGTCACGATCGTATCGTTCGGGCTCATGGCGGCGCCGCCGACCATCGGGTCCTGCGTGGCGGAATCCGTCGCTTCGACCGCGGCCTTGTCGGCGGGTGCGGCCTCTTCCGCATTGCTGCAGGCGGCGATCAGAAGGGTCGAGGTGGCGGCCGCGGCGATAAGTGCGCTGTAGCGGGTGATTTTCATCATGATGCTTCTTCCTGAGATGACGCTCGGGGGCGGCGTCATGGAAGGCTTACGTTCCGAGTCCCGCATTGGATGGCCGCCGGGTCAATCGGACCGGATCAGGCTCTTTCGATCCAGGACCCCAACACCGCCCAGCGCGTGGCCTTTTCATCCCGGGCGAGCGTGTAGGCGGGGCTGGACGACGGCAGGTCGATCAGGGCCAGCCCCTCCACCCCTTCCAGAGAGCGCCGTCCGATCTTGGCCGCCGTCCCGCCGTTGAACGCCACGGCCCTCAACGCGGGCAATCCGGCGATGAGGCGCCTCAGGTCCGCCGTCTCGGCGTTTCGGATGTCCGCGTCCAGGCTGCCCTTGCGCTCGGCGCCCGAGATCACATCCCAAAGCCCGACGCGCGCCGCCCGCAGCGCCTCCAGCCGATCAGGGTAGGGAAGGCCGGCCAGGTCGCGCCCGACCACCCCGCCGACCAGCCGCCAAAAGGCGTTCTGTGGATGGCCGTAATACTGCCCGGCCTGCAGCGAGGCGTCGCCGGGCAGGCTGCCCAGAATCAGCAGGCGAGTGTCGGCGTCCACGACCGGATCGAAGGCGCGCTTGCGCGGCCCGTCTTCAGCGCCCGGCATTTCTCATCCAGCCGACGACGGACAGCCGCGGCCCCTGGGCGTAGGCGGCCACAGGGGCGACGGAGTGATACTGGGGGACGTCGAACAGCGTCAGGGTGTTCCAGCGCGGAGCGTGGCCGCGGATCACGTCGCCGGCCGCATCGTGGAACAGCAGCTGGCCGCCCCAGTCGGCGCGCCACGTCCGGGTCAGGCCCAGCGTATAGGCCACCAGCCGGTCGCTGGCCTCGGAGCCGACGTCGTTGTGCAGGCCGATGAAGTCGCCGGGCCGGTAGCGGGTCAGCTGGCCGTCCGCCTTGACGATGTCCTGCCGTCCCGTGACGGTCACGCCAAGCTTCACGAAGGCGTCGTTCAGGAACTCGGTCAGGCCGTGGATCGGATGCCCCGGATCGCGGCCGGCCAGATAGGCGGTGATCAGCGGATAGGCTAGGTACAGGAAGCCGTAGCCGGCGCCCGCCTTGGTCATCATCGCGCGCAGCCGCTGCTGCAGGGCCGCGTCGCCCTGGGCCACGATCTGGTTCCGGTTCAGCACGGCGGGACGGCCGTCCTCGCCCTGGAAGGCCAGGTCCCAGTCGATGCGGGTCTCCAGCAGCGTCGCGAGATACTCCGCCGTCTCCGGCTCGAAGATGTCGGCGATCTGGACCCATCCGTCGCGTTTGTAACTCGCCGCCGCGGCGGCTAGGTCCAGGTCGGGATTGATCCGGATCGGCGGATTGCTCATCAGTCGGCGCCGAATACCCGGGCGAACACCGTGTCCACGTGCTTGGTGTGGTAGCCGAGGTCGAACAGGGCCTCCAGCTGGCTTTCCGGCAGGGTCACCCGCGCGTCGGCCTTCAGGAAGTCCAGGAACCGGCCCTCGCCGCGCCAGACCTTCATGGCGTTCTCCTGCACGGCGGCATAGGCGTCCTCGCGGCTCACCCCCGCCTGCGTCAGGGCCAGCATGACCCGTTGCGAGTGCACCAGCCCGCCCAGCAGGTCGATGTTCTTCTGCATGTTCTCGGGATAGATGTTCAGCCGCTCGACCACGTTCGCCAGGCGGTGCAGGGCGAAGTCCAGATGGATGGTGGCGTCCGGCCCGATGCCGCGCTCGACCGACGAGTGGCTGATGTCCCGCTCATGCCAGAGGGCGACGTTCTCCATCGCGGGCACGACCGCCGAGCGGACCAGACGGGCCAGGCCGGTCAGGTTCTCGGTCAGGATCGGGTTGCGCTTGTGCGGCATGGCCGACGAGCCCTTCTGGCCCTTGTCGAAAAATTCCTCGGCTTCGAGGACTTCCGTGCGCTGCAGGTGGCGGATCTCGGTGGCCAGGCGCTCGATCGACGAGGCGACCACGCCCAGCGCTGCGAAGAAGGCCGCATGACGGTCGCGCGGGATCACCTGGGTCGAGACCGGCTCGACCTGCAGGCCCATCTTCTCGGCCACATAGGCCTCCACCGCCGGATCGACGTTGGCGAAGGTGCCCACGGCGCCCGAGATGGCGCAGGTGGCGATCTCTTCCTTGGCGGTCAGCAGGCGGCGCTTCGCCCGCTGGAACTCGGCGTGATAGCCGGCCAGCTTCAGGCCGAAGGTGATCGGCTCGGCGTGGATGCCGTGGCTGCGGCCGACTTCCGGCGTGAACTTGTGTTCCTTGGCGCGGGTCTCCAGCGCGGCCAGCACCCGGTCGACGCCGCCGATCAGCAGGTCCGACGCCCGCGCCAGCTGCACGGCGAAACAGGTGTCCAGCACGTCCGAGGAGGTCATGCCCTGGTGCAGGAAGCGGGCTTCCTCGCCCACGATTTCCGACACATGGGTCAGGAAGGCGATGACGTCATGCTTGGTGGTGCGCTCGATCTCGTCGATGCGGTCGGCGTCGAACACCGCGTCCTTGCCCTTGGCCCAGATGGCCTCGGCGGCGTCTGTCGGAATCACTCCCAGCTCGGCCATCTTGGTGGCGGCGTGGGCCTCGATCTCGAACCAGATCTTGTACTTGGTCTCTTGCGACCAGATGGCGACGGCGTCGGGGCGGGAATAGCGCGTGATCATGGATGCGCCGTGTCGGTGCGGGGGGCGTCCGAGTCAAGCGTCGCTTGTGTTCCCGGCCAACAAACTCGGTCGCGCGCGGCCGCCGTCCGTCCTATGAGCGGTGCAACTGACGGAGGGGACTTCTCATGGAACTGATCATCGGCCCGCGCCTGTATTCGACCTGGTCCCTGCGGCCCTGGCTGGTGCTCAAGCGCTGCGGCGCGGACTTCGTCACCACCGAGATCGACATCTATTCCGAGGCCGGCCAGATCGAGCTGGCGCGCATCTCGCCCTCGCGCCTGGTCCCCCTGCTCAAGGTCGACGGCGAGACCGTCTGGGACTCCATGGCCATCTCGGTCTGGGCGGCCGAACGCTATCCGGAGGCGAAGCTGTGGCCCGCCGACGCCCACGCCCGCTGGCTGGCCCGGTCGGCGGCCTGCGAGATGCACGGCGGCTTCACGGCGCTGCGAACCCACTGCGGCATGGGGCCGGATCACACCATGGTCGGTCCGGACCGTTCGCCCCTGCCGTCCGATCCGGGGCTGGAGCGCGACATCCGCCGGCTGGTCTCGCTGTTCACGGAGATGCGCGGCCGCTTCGGCGCCGGCGGGCCCTATCTGTTCGGAGCATGGTCCGTGCCGGACGCCTTCTTCACCCCGGTCGCCACCCGCTTCCGCCACTTCCAGGTCGATCTGGCCGACTTCGGCGACGACGGGACGGCCCAGGCCTACTGCGACGTCCTGCTGGCCCAGCCCGACTTCCTGGAATGGGCGGCCGAAGCGTTGCGTTAACCGCACACCCGAACCCGACCTTAAGACAACGGCGGTATGTCTGGAGCCCGATGAACGCCGGCGCGTTCGAGGTCCGTCATGTCTATGCAAGCCGAACAGCCCGTCGCCCGTCGTCCCAGCCTGCTGGTCTATGGCCTGCTGATCGTCGTCGCCTGCTGCCTTCCGGCCCTGCTGCTGGCGGGGATCTAGCCGCCCGTCGGCTGCACCGAGGCCACTTCCAGCGGCTGCGCCGGAGCGGGCGGAGGCGGCGGCACGTAATCCAGGCTCAGCGGGGCCAGGGTCGCGCCTCCGGCCACGGCGTCCAGCGTATTCAGCGGACGGCCGTTCATGCGCTGATAGATCCAGTAGGCCGCGACCACCTTCTCCACGTAGTCGCGGGCCTGGGGCACGTCGATCGTCTCGATCAGCAGCAGCGGGTCGGCGTCCGGTCCCAGCTTGCGCACCGCCGCCATCATCGGCCCGGGCCCGGCGTTGTACGAGGCCGCGACGCGCAGCAGGTCGCCGTTGATCTCGGGCAGGGCCAGCACGCGGTTCACATAGGCCTGGCCCATACGGGCGTTGACCGACGGATCGAACAGCCGGTCCGGCGCGCTGACGAAGCCGCGGTCGCCCGACAGCTCGGCCGCGGTGGTCGGCATCACCTGCATCAGGCCATAGGCCCCGGCGCCCGAGCGGGCGCGGGCGTTGAAGCTCGTCTCCTTGCGGGCGATCGCATAGACCAGCGAGCGTTCGATGGTGAAGCCGCCCTCCGGCTCGATCACCGGCTGGGCGTAGTTGTTGGCGTCGATGCGGCGGACGTCGTTGTCCGACCCCATCACCCGCGGGCCCAGCGCGCGGCCCAGCGCGGCCCACAGCTGGCGAGCGCGGTCGGTGACGGCGGAGCGCATGCCGGTGCGCAGCTCGTCGCGGGCGTCGGTGCGGCGGCCGACCTCGTAGAAGGCCACGGTGCGACGCGCGCGCGGCTCGGACCGCACGAACTCTTCCAGCTCGTCGGCGTCGACCCCGACCGGTTCGTCCGGCGTATAGGCGGCCTGCTGCAGGGTCGCGGCGCCGTAGGGGCGCGGCCCCATGTTCTCGATGGTCGGTTCTTCGCCCAGCTGGCGCAGGGCGATCTGGCCGTAGAAGGTCGCCGGCCACATGGCGGCGCGGCGCAACAGCGGCTGCACCCGATCCTGCTGGCTCGACCGCGCGGCCGAGCGCGCGGCCCAGAAGGCGGCGCCGGCGCGAACCCAGCCGTCCTCGGTCGGATCGTTCAGCACGCGCTCGAAGGCGGTGGCGGCGGCGCCGAACTCGCCTAGCCGGTACTGGGCCAGGGCCACGGTCCACCAGTCGCCGATCTCTTGTCCGATGACCACGGCGCCGGCCAGGTCGTCGCGGTTCAGCGCGACGCGGGCGGCCTTCATCGGATCGCCCTCGGTGTTCTGGCCGGCGGCCGAGGCGGCGGCCCAGCTCCGGTTCGAGAAGCGGGACGGACGGCGCGGCTCGGGCGCCCCGTCAGGACGGCGGCGCAGGGCCAGATTGTAGGCGCGGTCGGCGCAGGGCAGGTCGTAATATTCCTCCAGCCACGCCGCCAGTTCCTCATAGGTGGCGGTGTAGTCGGCGTGGAACATCCGCTCGAACTCGACCTGGCCCAGCAGGACGCGGTCCTGGGCCTGCCGGGCCGAAGCGCGGGCGGCGTCCAGGTCTCCGCGGCGCAGCGCGTCGAAGGCGGTGGTGTAGCTCAGGCGGTCCGCGGCGCTCAGCGCGGACGGCGCGCGGCGGTCATCGTCGGAGGCGTGCGCCGCCGCGCCGAAGGCGGCGAGCGCGATGGCCAGCGTCGGCGCGAGGATCGCGCGGCGGAAAAATACAGGCACTGAGGCGGCCCCCCTGAGAGCGGTTGCGGGATCGTCTCGATTCGATCCTTTGGGCCGCTGTTCGTTCGGTCGTCAGGCCAGAAAGGCGCCACGGCCTCGACCCATGTCAAGATTTGCCCGATTTTTGGGGCGCTTTTGCGTCGCGAAGGTTAACGGGATTCGGAGGCGTCCAGCCGCGCCGCCAGCGCCAGCAGGTCGGCCCAGGCCGCCTTCTTGGCCATCGGAGTGCGCAGCAGGAAGGCGGGGTGGAAGGTCGGCAGCACAGGCGCCGAAACATTGCCCTCGGCCAGCCGCCATTCCTTCCAGTGCCCGCGCAGCCGCATGATGCCCTCGTCCGTCCCCAGCACCGACTTCGACGCCGCCGCGCCCAGCAGCAGCACGGCCTTCGGCTGCAGCAGGGCGAAGGCCCGCTCCACGAAGGGGGCGCAGGCGGCCTGCTCCGCCGGGGTCGGCGTCCGGTTGCCCGGCGGCCGCCAGAACACGGTGTTGGTGATGAACACCCGGTCCTTCAGCCCGGCCTCGGCCAGCATCCGGTCCAGCAACTGGCCCGCCTTGCCGACGAAGGGCTGGCCGCGCGCATCCTCGTCCGCGCCTGGACCTTCGCCGATGATCATGACCGGCGCCTGCGGATCGCCGCGCGAGAACACCGGCTGCCGCGCGCCCATGTCCTTCAGCGGACAGCCCGTGAAACCAGCGATGGCCTCGCCCAGCGCCTCCAGCGTCTCGGCTCCGGCGGCCAGGCGGCGCGCCTCGGACGCCGCATCGCCTACCGACGGGGCCGCCACCACCGAGGCGGTCGCCTTGGCCACGGCCTTCACGGCGGGCGGCGGGGCCACGTGGGTGCGGTCGACCGGCGCATCCTCGAAACAGCCGTCCACCCCCGCGTCGCGCCAGAAGGCGAGCAGGCTTTCGGCGGCTGCGGTGTCGAGAGTTGCGGCGTTCATGTCGGTCCGCACAGGGATAGTCCTTGACCGCCCCCGCGTCACCTTCCGATAAGCGACGGCAGGGAAGACCATACGCATAACGAGGACATCGGGCATGGCCGAAGCCGAGATCGAAGGCGGCGCGACGAACGCCTGGCAAGAGGCGGTGATCGACAAGCTGCCGCCCGCCGAGGCCCTGGCGGGCGTCGAGCGCGAGATCATGGAATATGACGTCGTCATAGTCGGCGGCGGGCCCGCCGGCCTGTCGGCCGCCATCCGCCTGAAACAGCGGGCGGAAAAGGACGGCAAGGACATCTCCGTCGCCGTGCTGGAGAAGTCCGCCGAGATCGGCGGCCACATCCTGTCGGGGGCCGTCATCGATCCCAAGGCGCTGAACGAACTGTTCCCCGACTGGAAGGAACGCGGCGCGCCGCTGGAGACGCCGGTCAGGAAGGACAAATTCCTGCTGCTCGGGCCGCAGGGCGTCGTGTCCCTGCCGATGTTCGCCTTCCCGCCGCTGATGCACAATCACGGCTGCTACATCGCCTCGCTGGGCAACGTCGCTCGCTGGCTGGGCGAGCAGGCCGAGGCCATGGGCGTCGAGGTCTATCCCGGCATGGCCGCCAGCCACGTGGTCTGGGACGAGCCGACCGGCCGGGTGAAGGGCGTCGTCGCCGGCGTTTTCGGCATCGACCGCGAGGGCAAGCCGACCGGCGAGTTCCAGCCCGGCATCGAACTGCACGGCAAATACGTCTTCATCGCCGAGGGCGTCCGCGGCTCGTTGGCCAAGACGATCATGGCCCGTCACAACCTGTGCGACGGCTCCGATCCGCAGAAGTTCGGGATCGGCGTCAAGGAGCTGTGGCAGATCCCGGCTGACAAGCATCAGCCGGGCCTGGTCCAGCACTCGACCGGCTGGCCGCTGGACGAGTTCACCGGCGGCGGCAGCTTCCTCTACCATTTCGGCGATCGCTACGTGACCGTCGGCTATGTGGTTCACCTGAACTACAAGAACCCCTTCATCTCGCCCTTCGACGAGTTCCAGCGCTTCAAGCACCACCCCTCGATCGCCGAGCACCTGGAAGGGGGCACGCGCGTCTCCTACGGCGCCCGCGCCATCACCGAGGGCGGATTCCAGTCGGTGCCCAAGCTGGCCTTCCCGGGCGGCGCCCTGATCGGCTGTTCGGCGGGCTTCGTGAACGTGCCCCGCATCAAGGGCAGCCATAACGCCATGAAGACCGGCATGCTGGCCG
>NZ_JAHFPF010000140.1 GCF_023259385.1 Brevundimonas sp.
GCCGTCGGCGGCGGTGTCGAGGCCATGAGCCGCGTGCCGATGGGTTCGGACGGCGGCGCCTGGCCGGTCGATCCGTCCTCGGCCTTCCCGACCTGGTTCGTCCCGCAGGGCGTCTCGGCCGACATGATCGCCTCCAAATGGGGCTTCAGCCGAGACGACGTGGACGCCTACTCCGTGGAAAGCCACAAGCGTTCGGCCAGAAGCTGGGCCGAGGGCCGGTTCAAGGGCTCGGTCGTGCCGGTCAAGGACCAGCTGGGCCTTATCCGTCTGGACCATGACGAGACCATCCGCCCCAACACCGACATGCAGACCCTGGGCGCGCTGAACCCGTCCTTCGCCATGATGGGCGAGATGGCCTTCGACGCCGTGATCAACCAGCGCTACCCCGAGGTCGCGCGGGTCAACCACGTCCACACCCCGGGCAACTCCTCGGGCATCGTCGACGGTTCGGCCGGCGTGCTGATCGGCTCGCTGGAAGCCGGCAAGGCCCTGGGCCTGAAGCCGCGCGCCAAGATCCGCGGCGCCGCCTCGATCGGCTCGGAGCCCTCGATCATGCTGACCGGCCCGGAGTTCGTGGCCAACAAGCTGCTGGGCAAGCTGGGCATGTCCAAGTCGGACATCGACCTGTGGGAGCTGAACGAGGCCTTCGCCGCCGTCGTCCTGCGCTTCATGCAGGCGCTCGACATCCCGCATGACCAGATCAACGTCTGCGGCGGGGCCATCGCCATGGGCCACCCGCTCGGCGCAACCGGCGCCATGATCACCGGCGTGGTGCTGGACGAGCTGGAGCGCTCGAACAAGGAAACCGCCCTGATCACCCTGTGCATCGGCGGCGGCATGGGCACCGCCACCGTCATCGAACGCGTCTGATCCGGAGATCATGAACATGGAAAACTTCAAGATCGACGTCGACGCCGACGGCATCGCCTTGATCACCTTCGACGTCCCGGGACGCTCGATGAACACCCTCACCTCGGGCGTGATGCAGGAGATCCCCGAGTGGGTCGAACGCATCAAGACCGACGACGCCATCAAGGGCGCGGTCCTGACCTCGGGCAAGGCCTCCGGCTTCTGCGCCGGCGCCGACCTGGGCGACATGGCCGGCGGCATGCTGGCCGGCGGTTCGCTGCAGGACGCCTATGACGCAGGCTGGAAACTGAACGGCGCCCTGCGCGCGCTGGAGACCTGCGGCAAGCCGGTGGCCGCGGCCATCAACGGCCTGGCGCTGGGCGGCGGTCTGGAACTGACGCTGGCCTGCCACTACCGCGTCGTGGGCGACAGCTCGAAGATCCAGCTGGGCCTGCCCGAGATCAAGGTCGGCCTGTTCCCGGGCGGCGGTGGCACCCAGCGCCTGACGCGCCTGATCGGCGTGCAGGCGGCCATGATGGCCATGACCGAGGGCAAGTCCTTCCGTCCGAACGACGCCAAGGGCGCCGGCTTCGTGCATGAGGTCGTTCCCGTCGGGACCGAGGTCGAGGCCGCCAAGGCCTGGATCAAGGGCGGCGGCAAGGCCGTCCAGCCGTGGGACGACAAGTCCTTCAAACTGCCCGGCGGCGGCCCCTACCACCCGGTCGGGGTGCAGAACTTCATCGTCGGCAACGCGATGATCCGCAAGCAGACCTACGGCAACTATCCGGCCGCCACCAACCTGATGAAGGCCGTCTATGAGGGCGTTCAGGTCCCGATGGACGCGGCCCTGCGCATCGAGACCCGCTACTTCATCAAGACCCTGATGACGCCGCAGGCCCAGGCCATGATCCGCTCGCTGTTCCTGTCCAAGCAGGAACTGGACAAGGGCGCCGTCCGCCCCGCAGGCGTGCCCAAGTCGGACCCGAAGAAGGTCACCGTCCTGGGCGCCGGCATGATGGGCGCGGGCATCGCCTATGTGCAGGCCCTGGCCGGCATCGAGACCATCCTGATCGACCAGACCCAGGAAGCCGCCGACAAGGGCAAGGCCCACGTCGAGGAGCTGCTGAAGAAGCGCCTGTCGCGCGGCCAGATCGACCAGGCGAAGTACGACGCCCTGCTCGGCTCGGTCACCGCCACCACCGACTACGACCTGATCACGGGATCGGACCTGGTCATCGAGGCCGTGTTCGAGAACCGTGAGATCAAGGCCGAGGTGACCAAGCGCGCCGAGGCCCAGCTGGCCCCGGGCGCCATCTTCGGCTCCAACACCTCGACCCTGCCGATCACCGGCCTCGCGGAAGCCTCTGTCCGTCCCGAGGACTTCATCGGCATCCACTTCTTCTCGCCCGTCGACAAGATGATGCTGGTCGAGATCATCCTGGGCGAGAAGACCGGCGAAGCGGCCATCGCCAAGTCGCTGGACTACATCCTGAAGATCAAGAAGACCCCGATCGTCGTCAACGACGGCCGCGGCTTCTACACCTCGCGCTGCTTCGCCACCTACGTCGCCGAAGGTCTGGCGATGCTGGAGGAGGGCTACGCCCCGGCCCTGATCGACAACCTGGGCCGCATGACCGGCATGCCGCGCGGCCCGCTGGAAATGCACGACGACGTCGCGCTGGACCTGTCGGTCAAGGTCGCCAAGCAGACCGCGCTGGACCTGGGCGACAAGTACCAGCCCCTGCCGGGCTCCGAGATCGTGCGCGTGATGGTCGAGGACCTGGGCCGCTACGGCCGCAAGAACGGCAAGGGCTTCTACGACTACGAAACCAAGCCCAAGACCTTGTGGGCCGGCCTGTCGGACCTGGCCCCGGTGAAGATCAACGACTCGACGCCCGAGCTGATCGAGGACCAGAAGCAGCGCCTGCTGTACCGGCAGGCGGTCGAGGTCGCGAAATGCTGGGACGAGGGCGTCATCGACGACCCCCGCGAGGCCGACGTCGGGGCCATCCTGGCCTGGGGCTTCGCGCCCTGGACCGGCGGCCCGATCACCTTCATCGACCAGACCGGCCTGAAGGCCTTCGTGGCCAAGGCGGACGAGTACGCCGAACGCTACGGCGACCGCTTCAAGGTCCCGCAGTTCGTGCGCGACATGGCCGCCAAGGGTGAGACCTTCTACGGAAACTTCGAAGGCAAGAAGGCGGCGGCCTGACATGGAAGGGACGGCGGCCAATGCGGGTTTCGCGGCGGCCGCTGTCCTCTCCCTGATCACCTTCGCGGTGCATACCTTCGTGGGCGGGCGGTTCGCCGCCCGTCCGCTGCTGGCGGCCCACGACTTCGACAAGGCCAGCTGCTGGCTGAACTACATGACCTGGCACATGGTGACGGTGCTGCTGCTGGTCATGGCGCTCGGCTACGGCGTCGCGGCCGTTCGTCCGGGCTCGGCGGATGTGGCGATCCTGCTGACGCTGGTCGCCGTCATCCTGTCCCCGCTTTCCATCTGGGTCGCGATGAAGGGCGGGATCGCGCCGTGGCGCTTCCCTTCCTCCTGGCTGTTCGCCCTGATCGCCATCGCGGCGGGATGGGGCCTGTTCGCGGCCCACTGAAGCGGGCCCTAGAGGTTCACCACCTCGAACCCGTCCTCGCCGGCCAGTCGCTCGGCCAGGACCGCGCGATGACACCCGGCGTGGTCGGCCTCGAAGCACAGCAGCGCGGTCCGCTTCTCCGACGCCAGCGCGCGCAGCTGCTGGAACGCCGCCTCTGACGCGGGTTCGGCCATATGGCCCGCGAAGATTTCCCGCATCTCGCCGATCCGACCCTTCTTCGCCGCCTCGCGCCCGGCCTTGGGCGTGCCCAGCGGACGCAGGTGGACGTAGTCGATCCCGGCCTCGCCCAGGCTGTTCCCCAGCACCGTCTTGGAGAAGCCGGCGCGGCGCGAGGCCGCGACCGCGCGCACATCGACCAGCACCTCGACGCCCGCGGCCTTGAGCCGGTCGATCACCGCCGCCTGCGGCTCGCCTTCATAGCCGATGGTGAAGAGCTTCATCCCGGGCTGACCCGCGCCATTCCCGGGACGGCCCCGGCGCCGATCGCCTCGTCCACGCACGAGCCCAGCTCGGAGTCGTGGCGCGCCCGGTCCTGCGTCCTGCGCTCGGCCAGCGTCCGTTCGAGCGCGGCTCTTTGTTCCGGCGTCAGGGTTCCGGCCTCGCCCGACGCAGGCGTCCGCTCCTCCCACCAGTCGCGGATGAACCAGCTGGGGCCGGCGACCCGCCCCGTCTCCCGCACGGCCTCGGCGATCATCACGTTCACATGGGCCAGGCAGAGTTCGGCCCTGACCGGCTCGGCCGGCGCCGTCTGGAACACTCCGGCGAACACGAGGATGAGCGGCGTCATGGCGTAGGTCCCTCGAACGATCGAAGTGTCGAGCTTGACGGGGCGGACGCAATAAGGCGAGTCCGAAGCCCCTTCCCGTAAGGAACGATCAGATGCGACGGACGCTCCTTCTCGCCCTGCTGCTGGCCGGAACCGCCACTTCGACCCAGGCGCAGGACCTGATCATCCGGGGCGGTCCGATCTACACCGGCGTGGACGGCGCGCCGACCGCCGAGGTGGTCCAGGTCCGCAACGGCCGCATCACCTATGTCGGCGCGCTCGCGGACGCGCCGGACGCCGCAGATCTGGAGGTGGTGGACCTGCAGGGCGCGGCCCTGTTCCCCGGCTTCACCGACGGCCACGCCCACCTGGACGGCGTGGGCTGGCGCGAACTGACCCTGAACCTCGAAGGCTCGGCCTCGGTCGCGGATGCGATGGCCCGACTGACGGCCTGGGCCCAGGCGCATCCGGACGGCCCCATCGTCGGGCGCGGCTGGATCGAGACCCGGTGGCCGGAGGGCCGCTTCCTGACCGCCGCCGACCTGGACGCCGCCGCCCCGGGGCGCATCGTCCTGCTCAGCCGCGCCGACGGCCACGCGGTGGTCGTCTCCTCCCCCGCCCTCGCCGCCGCCGGGATCGACGCCTCGACCGCCGCGCCGTCCGGCGGAGAGATCCTGAAGGGGCCGGACGGCGAACCCACCGGCCTGCTGGTCGACGCCGCCGAAGGGCTGGTCGCCCGCCTTATGCCCCAGGCCGATCCCGCCGCCACCCGCGAGGCCTATCGCGCCGGCTTCCGCGTCGAGGCCGCCTACGGCTGGACCGGCGTCCATTTCATGAGCGCCCCGTGGCGCGACGTGCCCCTGCTGGAGCAGATGGCCGAGGCGGGCGAGGCGCCGCTGCGGGTCTACAACAGCGTCACGCCCGACGGCGCCGCCGAGCTGATCGCCGGCGGTCCGCGCAGCGCCGCCGACGGCCGGATCATCACCCGGGCGATCAAATACTACGCCGACGGCGCCCTGGGCTCGCGCGGCGCGGCGCTGTTCGAGCCCTACGCCGACCGGCCCGACACCACCGGCCTGATGCAGATCACCGAGGCGGAGATCGTTCCCCTGTACGCGGCCGCGCTGCGGGGCGGCATCCAGGTCGCGACCCACGCCATCGGCGATCGCGGCAACGCCTCGGTGGCGAGCTGGTACGCGGAGGCCCTCAACGCCGTCCCCGCCGCCGCGCGGCCCAACGGCGCGGACGTCCGCTGGCGGATCGAGCACGCCCAGATCGTGCGCCCGTCGGACTATCACTGGTTCCACGACCTGCCGATCATCGCCTCGATGCAGCCGAGCCACGCCATCGGCGACCTGCATTTCGCCCCCGCGCGGCTGGGCGACGCCCGGCTGGACGGCGCCTACGCCTGGCACAGCCTGGCCGACCGGGGCGTCATCGTCGTCGGCGGCTCGGACGCGCCGGTCGAGCGCGGCTCGCCCCTGATCGAGTTCTACGCCGCCGTCGCGCGGCGCGATCTGGAGGGCTTCCAGGGGCCCGACTGGCGTCCCGACGAGGCGGTGGATCGCGCCACGGCCCTGAAGATGTTCACCCTGTGGCCGGCCTACGCCAGCTTCCGCGAGGCCGAGCTGGGCAGCATCGAGGTCGGCAAGCGCGCCGACCTGACCGCCTTCGACGTGGACCTGATGACCGCGCCCCTGGCTGACATCCCCAAGGGACGGGCCGTGCTGACGATCGTGGACGGCTCGACCGTCCATGCCGTCATCTCGGCCACAGACGGCGTGGAGTTCCGTCTGCCTGGAACCCCTGCGCGCATCTCGCCTTGATGCACCGCGGCGTTCCGCTTAAGGCTGCCTCCGGCTGCGCGGGCGTGATGTAGTGGTAGCCTGAAAGCTTCCCAAGCTTTTCGTGCGGGTTCGATTCCCGCCGCCCGCTCCAACACTTAGGCGAAATCGCCCTCGCGGTTTTGCAAAAAGTTGAGCCAAACAGCCTCTAATGGCTTCTCCGACGGCCTGGGCAACGCGGTCGTGAGGCGACTAGGTATCAGGGCATAACGGTCGTCTGCCACCACATCGTCACGGCGCTGGCTGTGTAATCTGAGGCGTCGTGGGCGCATTCACAAACCGATCTTTCGTGATCCTGATGAGCAAGCGCAAAGCGGACGCTCTGAATGTCCGCTAAGGGTGGGAAGCGGACATAGGCGAGTGTGCCATGGACCTTGCCCCAACGTCCGGTCGAGGTCGCATGTGGAGCTCGCCCCAGCTGATAGCGCCGATGACGTTCAGTCCCACCACTGGACTAAGCAGAGCTCTTGATCTGCCGCCCCTTGGGCAAAGTTTAGAAGAGCAGAGAAGTGTTCTTTGTAGTAGTTGGGCGGATCGTCAGGCGTCCCAGCGCCGATGACTTCCCTTTGCGCCCCCCAAGTCGCCGGAAGTGCTCGAAGGATGTCGGTGGAGGTTAGGCCAGCCAAGACACCTGCCGCACGCTGGACCTCAGGAGCGACAAGACAGGTCACATCTGAGTAGACAGGATCGTGTTGTGGTCCAGCCGCGCATTCCTCGTTGAGGAGCTTTGATCCCTCTAATATGTCCCGCAGCGCTGCGACTTGCCCCTCCGTAAAAGACCGTCGAGCAAGCGCTAGCAGCCCGTTAGGGGCCCAATCGAGGTCCAAGGTATCTTCAGGTCCCGCTAGGTCGAACCGCAAGAGCCGCTCCAAGGCGTCGGTATCGACAGACGCTTCGCTCAGCGAGCTCTGAGATATTCTGACGATCCTTTGTTTGACAGCCATAAGCTCAGGGTGCCGTCGTATCGGCTTGCAGGGAAGCGGTGCTCATCGCTCAATCTTAGCCGTTGAAGTGCGGTCTGCAACCGGCCCTGAAGTGCACCCTTATGTCTGCAATGGGTCGAAAGCGGACTGTCGCCCAGAGGTAGAAAGCGGACGTCCTACTTACTGGTTATTGCGTGAGCGATGCGAAGTCCCTGGTCCATAGCCGACCTTGCGTTATCCTCGTCCCCGCTGCCATCACGCAATGCTATGAGCCGCGCGAGATCGCGCGCTCCATGCAACATCGCGAAAGCGACAGCATCAACGGTCTCGCCGATGCTTCCCAACTTGTAGCGGGGTGTTGTGTCGATCCCGGCGTCCAAAAGCGCGCGGGCGACTTCCTCTGACCTGGCCAACACTGCTCGGAAGAGCGGGTTGCCCTCTGAGGTACTCGTATCGAGTGGCACCCCTAGCCCCAACAGCAAGTCGACGATCTCGGCTTTGCCCGATGAAGCTGCGAACGCGAGCGGCGTGATTTCGTCGCGCTCGCTTTTGGAAGAGGCTTCGAATCCTTGCGAGACTAAGCCCGCCACGATCTCCCTCGTGCCTCGGGCGCAAGCGTAGTGAAGCCATGAGCCGAAAGCCGGAACGTTGAGAGTCCGCATTTCAGGGTATCGATTCAGGAGGTGGGCAGTTTCCGGCCAGTTGCCCATTCGGATCGCTTCGGTGATCAACGGATAGGGGCGGATGACCTCGTGTGAACTGTCAGCAGGCATATCCTGACGATGACGGCTGAGATGAATGTCCGCAATGGGTCGAGAGCGGACATGCACGTCATGCTTGGAAGCGGACCTCGCTGCTCACGCTTGGAGATGGGTAGCGGATGCGGATTCGATATCATTCGGCTGAACGGCGAAGGTATCGCCCTCCGCCTCCATGAACTCCACCTCGTAGGCAAGCGATGGGCCGGTGTGGATCATCAACACCGTTCCGACCATACCTCGCTTCAGACCGAGTTCCGGCACATCAATCAGCAGTCGCACAGCGTCGAACTCAACGAACATGGCGATGCCGTCCAAATGGTGAGCAGTCACCATGTCAGATGATGCCGAATGTCCGCAATGGGTCGTTAGCGGACTGTCGGCCAGGCGCGCAAAGCAGCCATTAAGCTAAGTCGACCGCGTCTATCGGATCCCCGTTGGGCGCGGATTTTGGTTTTGCCAACGCCCGCTAACCCATTGAAATCATAGAGGCCGAAAACGGCCTGTTTCGCATTTAAGCCTTTGAAATAGAACAAGTAGTTCCAGCTTCCCAAGCTTTTCGTGCGGGTTCGATTCCCGCCGCCCGCTCCAGCCCCTACTCGACCCGCGTGGCGTGGACGCCGCGGCGTTCGAGGATCGACTGCACGCTGTCGTCCCCCGCCAGGTGCGCCGCGCCGACCGCGATGAAGACGGTGCCCGAGCCGTCCAGCAGGGTCTGGATCTGGCCCGCCCAGTTGACGTTCCGGTTGGTCAGCAGGGTGTCGTAGACGACCTTGTTGTCGTCCTTCATCTCCTGCACGCCGTAGCGCTCGATGGCCGCCACATCGCCCTTCGACCAGGCGCCGACCAGGCGGTCGAGCTCGACGGTGGCGTTGTCGTAGGTCTCCAGCGTGCTGCGCAGGAAGTCCAGCTGCGCGTCGTCGGGCAGGCCCGCGATCAGGCCGACCTGTTCCTCCAGCGTCTCGAAGCCGTGGAGCGGCTTGCCGGCGGCCAGGGCGCGGGCCTTCAGCACCAGCTCGACGCCCGAGGCCGGATCGTAGCCCGCCTTGACCAGCGGGGCGACCGACAGGGTCAGGCCGGCCAGCCAGGGGCGGAAGATGTCCATCTGGGCGGCGGGCATGCCGATCGAGGCCGCGGCGGCCTGCAGGTCGGCGTTCTCCTCAGCGTTCAGCAGGCTGGAAAGGGGCGTCTGCGGCGAGAGGCCGAGGCGCTGCACGATCGGCATCATGGCCGCCTGATCGTCCGGGTTGGAGATCTCGAACCAGATCTGGTCGGCGCTGTCGAAGGCGGTGTCGATCCGGTCGGTCGCCCAGCCGGTGGTGGGGCGCAGCACATGGACGGTGCCGAACAGATAGATGGTCGAATCCGCGTCGCGAATGACCCAGAGGGGCGGACCGGCGCCCTCGGCGCGGGGCGCGGCGGCGACGGCGGGAGCGGCGGGAGCCGCGGCCTGGGCCAGCGCCGGAGCGGGCTGGAAGGCGAT
>NZ_JAHFPF010000141.1 GCF_023259385.1 Brevundimonas sp.
TGCGGTGAAGGTTCGGTAGTCTCCGAACATCATGATGGCGCCCATCATCACCACCCACGCCCCGACGGCGAAGACAATGCCCTTGGTCTCGGGAGTGTCGGTGGGCAGGCGGGGACACATCAGACCGAACAACGGCCCCAGGATGAAGACGCCGCTGAAGGCGTGGATCGCCCAGCCGACGGCCATGTTTCCAGGCATGCCGATCATGGTGGCGATGACCCCCTGGAACGGGTCGAACCAGTTCAGGAACAGGTTGGGTATTTCAAGCAAGGAAACGGCGACGGTCGCGGCGACGCCCGCGATCATGCCCTTTTGTACGCGTGACATCATGACCTTAGCGCCTCCCAACGCATTTGGTGGTTCTCTGATAACGCCCAGACAGAATACGCCTGTAGAGGGAGAAGGGCGTTCACGATGATGTGGTTAGCAGTTGCGACAACGCAACCGCGAGACGGTCTGTCAACTAGCGGAAAAGCTTCCGGAAATAGCGACGAAGCATCTTCCGCAACCGCGTCAGACGTCGGCGGGGTCTCTTAAGCACGACCTTCTCGGCGCGCAGGGCCTGCTGCCAGAAGACAGGAGCGAACTCCGGCTTTTTGCGCATGAGCCGCCGGAACGGATAGACCCATTTGGGCCGGGCGTATTGGGCACGAATGAACAGCCGCTTGGCCCAGAAGGAGCTCTTCAGGATCAGCATCAGGCCGACGGCGATGACGGGAATGCCGCCTGGACCCGGCAGGGGCGCGATCAGAATTCCCAGAAGCACCACGAACAGCCCGCCCGCCATCAGCGCCCATCGCTTCAGCGCGCGAAGCGTACGGCTGCGCGCGCGGTAGGACGGAAGGCGGATCGCGGTTGCGAAGGTCAAGTCGGCGCCAGACAGAGAGGAGGGAGGTCCTGTGACAACGATCGTCACGACCGCCCGATCCCGACTCGGGAGAGGAAAGAGCGACCGTGGCCAGCCTGCCACAGGCTCGTTAAGACCGTGTGTCCATGGCCGATCCGTGTCTACGGCGTGAAGCTTTGGTCATGATTGATCAAGGGCTTCTGGCTGTTGCCTCCAGGACACAATAGGGGGAGGTCACCCCTCTTCAACCTTCGTCATCCTCGCCCTTGCGGCGAGGATCCATACTCCCGGTGTTTCCGCAGAATGCGCCTTCGTCTGGCGCTGGGAGTATGGATCCCAGGGACAAGCCCTGGGATGACGGGGCCTATCCGTCGCCCTTACGCCGCCTGGTTCGACCCTGCCGGCGCGGTCCAGCGCAGCACCGGCGAGCGGGCGGCGCGGGTTTCGTCCAGGCGGCGCAAGGGGGCGTGGAAGGGCGCGCCCTTGAAGCGATCGACGTCGCCGGCTTTCGCGGCCTCGGCCAACAGGCGCATCGCGTGGATGAAGCGATCCAGTTCGGCCTTGGACTCGGTTTCCGTCGGCTCGATCAGCATGGCGCCGTGGACGACCAGCGGGAAATACATGGTCATCGGGTGGAAGCCCTCGTCGATCATCGCCTTGGCGAAGTCGAGCGTGGTGATGTCCGTGCCCTTCAGCCATTCGTCGTCGAACAGGGCCTCGTGCATGCACGGGCCGTCCGGGAAGGCCGGGCTCATCAGGTCCTGCAGGCGGGCCTTGATGTAGTTGGCGTTCAGGACCGCGTCCTCGGCCACCTGACGCAGGCCATCCGAACCATGGCTCAGCATGTAGCTCAGCGCGCGGACGTACATGCCCATCTGGCCCTGGAAGGCGCACAGGCGGCCGAAGGCCTGGGCGGCCTCGTCTTCCTCGCGCTCGACCAGGCGATAGCCGTTGTCGTCGTGCACGACCCACGGGGCCGGGGCGAAGGGAGCCAGGGCCTCGGACAGCACCACCGGACCCGCGCCCGGACCACCGCCGCCGTGGGGCGTCGAGAAGGTCTTGTGCAGGTTGATGTGCATGGCGTCGACGCCCAGGTCGCCCGGGCGGACCCGGCCGACGATGGCGTTGAAGTTGGCGCCGTCGCAGTAGAAATAGGCGCCCGCTTCGTGCGTCAGGCGGCTGATCTCCAGGATGTCGCGCTCGAACAGGCCGCAGGTGTTGGGGTTGGTCACCATGATGGCGGCGACGTCGTCGCCCAGCTTGGAGGCCAGGTCGGCGACGTCCACGCGGCCGTCGTCGGTCTGGGCCACTTCCACGACCGAATAGCCGACGAAGGCGGCGGTGGCCGGGTTGGTGCCGTGGGCGGAGGTCGGCACCAGAACCTTGCGGCGCTTCTCATGCTGGCCCGAGGCCTCGTGGGCCGCGCGAATGGCCATCAGGCCGCACAGCTCGCCGTGCGCGCCCGCCTTGGGCGACAGGGCGACGGCGGGCATGCCGGTCAGGGTCTTGAGCCAGTGGGCCAGGGTGTCCATCAGCTCCAGCGCGCCCTGCACGGTCGAGATCGGCTGCAGCGGGTGGATGTCCGAGAAGCCGGGCAGGCGGGCCATCTTCTCGTTGAGGCGCGGGTTGTGCTTCATCGTGCACGAGCCCAGCGGATAGATGGCCAGGTCGATGGCGTGGTTCTTCTGGCTCAGGCGCACATAGTGGCGCATGGCCTCGGGCTCGCTCAGGCCCGGCAGGCCGATCGGATCCTTGCGGACCAGATCGCCGAGGTCCGAACCGGTCGTCTTCGGTTCCGGCAGGTCAACGCCGGTCTTGCCCCAGCCTTCGCCCTCGAAGATCAGGGCTTCGTTCTGCAGCAGGCCGCGGCCGCCGGTCAGGGTGGCGGGCTTCTCGGAAACCTGGTTCGGGGCGGTCGGGCGGCCGACGGTGTTCATGGTGCTCATCGTTCGATCTCCGCTCAGGCCGCCAGGACCGTGGCGAGAGCCTTCGCCAGGAACTTGATGTCGTGATCCAGGGTGGTTTCGGTGGCCGCGACCAGCAGCACGTCGTCCATGCCCGCGTCGGGGGCCAGACGGCTGTACGGCACGCCCGCCAGCACATGGTGTCCGGCCAGGGTGTCGACCACTTCGGCGGCGTTCTTCGGCAGCTTGATCGCGAACTCGTTGAAGAAGCGCGGGGTCAGGACCTCGACGCCCGGAATGGCGGCCAGGGCGTCGCGGGTCGCCACGGCCTTCTCGTGGTTCAGCAGGGCCAGCTTGCGCAGTCCCGTCTCGCCCAGCAGGCTCATGTGGATGGTGAAGGCTAGGGTGCACAGGCCCGAGTTGGTGCAGATGTTCGACGTCGCCTTGTCGCGGCGGATGTGCTGCTCGCGCGTCGACAGGGTCAGGACGAAGCCGCGCTCGCCGTCGGCGTCCACGGTCTCGCCGGTCAGGCGGCCCGGCATCTGGCGGATCAGCTTCTCGCGGGTGGCGAACAGGCCGACGTAGGGGCCGCCGAAGTTCAGGGCGTTGCCGATCGACTGGCCCTCGGCCGCGACGATGTCGGCGCCCATCTCGCCGGGCGACTTCAGCAGGCCCATCGACACGGCCTCGGTGACCACGACGATCAGCAGGGCGCCGGCGGCGTGAGCGGCCTCGGCGATCTTGGTCACGTCGGTGGCGGTGCCGAAGACGTTCGGGGTCTGGACGACCACGCAGGCTGTGTCCGGGCCGATCTGGGCGATCACGTCCGCCTCGGCGTCCACGGCGGCGGGCAGGGCCAGGGTCTCGACGCCGACGGCGTGGACCACGGTCTCGGTGGCGCGGACGTAGTGCGGGTGCACCCCGCCCGAGATCACCGCCTTGTTGCGGCGGGTCACGCGGGTCGCCATCAGCACGCCCTCGGCCATGGCGGTCGAGCCGTCATAGAGCGAGGCGTTGGCCACCGGCATGCCGGTCAGGTTCGCGACCTGGGTCTGGAACTCGTACAGGTACTGCAGCGTGCCCTGGGCGATTTCCGGCTGGTAGGGGGTGTAGCTGGTCAGGAATTCCGACCGCTGGATCACGTGGTCCACGGTGGCCGGGACGTGGTGCTTGTAGGCGCCGGCGCCGCAGAAGAAGGGCACCGAACCGGCCGAGGCGTTCTTGTTGGCCATGGCCGAGAGCGTGCGCTCGACTTCCATTTCGCCCGCCACGCGCGGCAGGTCGACGAAGCCTTCGCGGCGCGCCGCCTGCGGCACGTCCACGAACAGGTCGTCGATGGATTTGGCGCCGATCGCGGCCAGCATGGCCTCACGGTCGTCGGGCGTCAGGGGGAGGTAACGCATCTAGACAGCTTTCCCGAAGAGGAGATCGAGGATGAAGGAGCCCGGGCCGGGCTTTGAAGGGCGTCGCGCCGCCGGGGCGGGCGTTGGACGGGAGGCGGGTTCGGAGTCCTCGCGGCTTTCGTGGATCTGCTTCAGCAGTTCCAGGAGGTCGTCGGCGGACTCAAACTCGGTGATCTGCGGCGCGAAGATCAGGGGGGCGCGGGGCTCGCCCACGACGCCCGACAGGCGCACCAGGGCTGCGCCCCGGAGATCGCCGAGCAGAAAGCTGTTGGTCCTCGACAGGATCGCGAAAAGCGCCTCGGCGACCGTCGGGGTGAGGACGGGATACTCGGCGAGCATCCCCTCGTTCTCGTCTTCCCCGAACAGATACAGAAGCGCCCCGTCGTTGAGCCGGACTTCAGCCTCCAGACCGGTCCGCTCCGCCCCGCTGTCTACGAGCGCCGCCTCGACCAGCTGGCGCAGGCCTGGCTGGAACGGCGTCGTCGTCGCGTGGCTGAAGTAGACCGTGAACACCGCGTCAGAGGGTGGCGAGGAAGGCGTCGTAGGCGGCGCGGTCCATCAGGGCGTCCAGCTGCGAGGCGTCCGAGACGCGGATCTTCGCGAACCAGCCTTCGCCTTCCGGGTCGGCGTTGACGGTTTCCGGAGCCGAGGCGAGGACGGCGTTGCCTTCGACGACTTCACCCGACACCGGGGCGTAGACGTCCGAGGCGGCCTTGACGCTCTCGACGACGGCGAAGCTGTCGCCCTTCGAGACGGCCTTGCCGGCGTCCGGGGTTTCGACGAACACCACGTCGCCCAGGGCGTCGGCGGCGTGCTTGGAGATGCCGACGGTGGCGATGTCGCCGTCGACTTTGACCCACTCGTGATCCTTGGTGAAGCGCATGGGAGTGATCCTTAGACCTTGGGTTTGCGGTAGTAGCGTTGGGCGACGAAGGGCATGGCGACGACCTCGGCGGCGGCGGGCTTGCCGCGCACCAGGACCTTCAGGTCCGTGCCCAGTTCGGCGAAGGCGGGGGGCACATAGCCCATGGCGATGTTGCGGCCCAGCGTCGGCGAGGGGCCGCCCGAGGTGACCGTGCCGATGATGTTTCCGTCCAGGTCGGCGATCTCGGCGCCTTCGCGGGCCGGGGCGCCTTCCTTGACGCTCAGGCCGACGCGGACGCGGCTCGGGCCGTCGGCCAGTTCCTTCAGGATGCGGTCGGCGCCGTTGAAGTCAGCGGCTTCCTTGCGCGACTTGGACAGGGCGAAGGTCAGCGCGCCCTCGACCGGGCTGGTCGAGGCGTCGATGTCATGGCCGTGCAGCGGCAGGCCGGCTTCCAGGCGCAGGCTGTCGCGGGCGCCCAGGCCGATCGGCTTGACGCGGGCGTCCTTCAGGATGGCGTTCCAGATGCGCTCGGCGTCGGCGGCCGGGACCGAGATCTCATAGCCGTCCTCGCCGGTGTAGCCCGAGCGGGAGACGTAGCAGTCCACCCCGAACAGCATCAGGCGGGCGCTGTCCATGAAGCCGAAGTCGCCGAAGACCGGATCGTGGGCCGCCATGACCTCGGCGGCCTCGGGCCCCTGGATGGCGATCAGGGCGCGGTCCAGCACGGTCAGCTTGGCGTCGCCCTGCAGGTTGGCTTCCCAGAAGGCGAAGTCCTCGTCCTTGTTGCCGGCGTTGACGACGACGAACAGGCCGTCGTGGTCGGGCTTGCCGGCCATCAGATCGTCGATGATGCCGCCGCTCTCGTTGAGCAGCAGCGAATACTTCTGCCGGCCGGACTTCAGGACCTGGTAGTCGCCGGGCACGAAGCGTTGGAACTGGGTCACGGCGTCCGCGCCGGTGATCTTGCACTGGCCCATGTGCGACACGTCGAACAGGCCGGCGTGCTCGCGGGTCCAGCGATGCTCGGCCAGCACCCCTTCATACTGCACCGGCATGTCATAGCCGCCGAAGCCGACCATGCGGGCGCCCAGCGCGCGGTGCGCGGCGTTCAGGGGAGTGGTCTTCAAGGCTTGATCGGTCATCAGACTCTCGCGGTCGCGGGTTTTGGCGGAAGCTCCGCCGTCTTCGCGCCCCCGCTGTCCTGAAGCCTGAGAGATTCCGCCCCGGACGTGATCCGGGACTTGCTCCGTCGGCGCGCCATGCGGCGGCTTTCCAGCGTCCGTGCGCTTTCGCGGTCCTTTTGCCTGAGCGTTTCCGGGGCGGTTGCGCCTTCGGCTCCGGGCTCCGTTTCCGGACCCCGATCTCTCCCGCGAGAGCGAGCGGACCTAGGCCCCGACTCCGGCGCGAAGTCAAGCGTGGGCGGGCGGATCGCCGCCAATGACGGGGCGGTGGCGGCGGGTGCTCACGCCATGCGAGCGCGCCCCCATCCGTGCGGCGGCGGCGTTCATTTCGCGTTCAGCTAAAACGACATCCTGTAGCTGTGCTGTACAAGGGAGGTTGGGGATGTGGCGGATCGTATGGATCATCGTCGGTGTCGCGATGCTGGGGGCCGCCCTGCCGGGCTCGGCCTCCGCCCAGACCATGCCGCTGAACGAGTTCATCGCCACGGCCGACCGCATTCCACGCAATCCGCTGGCTCTTCTGCGGTCCGACTATCGTCGCCTTAAGCGCGAGGTCGAAGCTGGCCTGATACTCATCGCCACGGCGCAGTATCGGGCGCGGGAGGCGAACCAGCCGCCTCAGACGTGTCTACCCGAGACCTTCACGTTCAATACCGAGACCGTCCTGAATCAGCTCAAGGCGATCCCCGAACCCCGCCGCCGACGCATGACGATCACCGATGGCCTGCGCGAGGTCATCCGGCGCCAGTATCCGTGCCCGTAAACCGACCCGCCTCGGAGGTGGGGTTCAGACGCTCGCGTAAGCCTTCACTTCCGCGATCCGGGCCGCCTTGTCCGCCTCATCGAGGAAGCTGCCCTCGAAGCTGTTGATGGCGATCTGGGTCACCTGCTCGCGGGTCAGGCCCACGGCCTCGGCCAGCCGGGCGTAGTTGGCGTTCACATAGCCGCCGAAATAGGCGGGATCGTCCGAGTTCAGGGTGACGTGTAGGCCCCGGCGCAGCATCTCCGGGACCGGGTGGTCCTTGAGGTCCTTCACCACGCAGAGCTTCAGGTTCGACAGGGGGCAGACGGTCAGGGTCATCTGCTCCTTCGCCAACCGTTGGATCAGGCCCTCGTCCTCCATCGAGCGGTTGCCGTGGTCCATGCGGTCGATGTGCAGCAGGTCCAGCGCCTCGTGCACATAGGCGGGCGGGCCTTCCTCGCCGGCGTGGGCGCACAGTTTCAGGCCCAGTTCCCGGGAAGCGGCGAAGACGCGCTGGAACTTCGACGGCGGGTGTCCGACCTCGGACGAATCCAGCCCGACGCCGATGAAGTGGTGCAGGTACGGCTTGGCCATCTCCAGCGTGGCGAAGGCCTCGTCCTCGCTCAGGTGGCGCAGGAAGCTCAGGATCAGGCCGCTGGTCACGCCCAGTTCGGCCTTCGCCCGCTCCATGCCCGCGATCAGGCCTTCCACCACCACGGCGAAGGGTACCTCTCGGTCGGTGTGGGTCTGGGGATCGAAGAAGATCTCG
Organism: Brevundimonas sp.; assembly: GCF_023259385.1. Classification (GTDB taxonomy): domain Bacteria; phylum Pseudomonadota; class Alphaproteobacteria; order Caulobacterales; family Caulobacteraceae; genus Brevundimonas. The sequence goes on from NZ_JAHFPF010000141.1 coordinate 7,712, forward strand.
GCGTGGCGGACGTTGTCCGCGGCGGCGCGCTGGAAATAGGCGAAGGCCAGGTCCTCGAAATCCCTGCGCGTCAGCAGGACGTTGGCCCCGGCGTAATAGATGTCCAGGAAGTCCTGCAGGTTCGAGAAATCATAGGCCGCGCGCACGGCCTCGACGCTGTCGAACGGAATGGCCACGCCGTTGCGCTGCGCCAGCTCGAACATCAGCTCGGGCTCCAGCGAGCCCTCGATGTGAAGATGCAGCTCGGCCTTGGGCAGGCCGGCGATATAGGCGTCGAGCGACATGAGGGGGCTCCTGAAAGGCCCCGCCAGTCTAGCCTACATCCGCTCCGGCGTGTCGATTCCCAGCAGGCTCAGCGTCAGGACCAGTTGATCCAGCGTGGCCTTCGACAGGGCCAGCCGCGACGCCTTGGTCGCCTCGTCCGGCGCCGCCAGCACGGGGCAGGCGGCGTAGAATTTCGAGAACGACTGCGCCAGCCGGTAGGCGTGCTCGGCGATCACGTGCGGCATGCGCTTGTCGTAGGCCTCGGCCGCCGCCTGCGAGAAGGCGTCCAGCGTCAGGGCCAGGTCGCGCTCCGCCGGTTCGGCGATGACGATGGCTCCGGGCCGGGCGCCCTGTTCCTCGCCCCGGCGCAGCAGGGATTTGATGCGCACGGCCTGATACAGCAGGTAGGGACCGGTCTTGCCCTCGAAGCTCATGAAGCGGTCGAGGTCGAAGACGTAGCTGGTGGTCCGGGCGTTCGACAGATCGGCGAACTTCAGGGCGGCGATCGCCACCTTGTGCGCGATGGCCTCGAACGCGTCGGGCGGCAGGTCGTCGCCCAGCTTGGCCTCATGCAGGCGCTCGCGCGCCTTTTCGGTCGCCTGGTCGATCAGGTCGCGCAGCTTCAGGACGCCGCCCGCGCGGGTCTTGAAGGGCTTGCCGTCCTGGCCGTTCATGGTGCCGAAGCCGAGGTGCTCCAGCGCGCCTTCGGCCGCGTAGCCCGCCAGATAGGCGGCGCGGAACACCTGTTCGAAATGCTCGGCCTGGCGCTCGTCGACGACGTACAGGGCCAGGTCCGGCGCCAGCGCCTTCTTGCGGTCCAGGATCGTGGCCAGGTCGGTCGTGCCGTACATGGCCGAGCCTTCCGAGCTGATCACCAGCAGCGGCGGCGGGGAGGGGGCCTCGATCACCGAGCCGTCGGCCAGCTTCTTCTTGCGGGTCTCGCCGGGCCGGGCGACGTGCACCACCTGCGCCCCGTCGTCGGGGACCAGCAGGCCGGTCGCCTTCAGATGCTCCAGCATCTCGGGCATCTGCGGATCGGCGTCGCTCTCGCCGTTCCACAGGTCGAAATCGACCGACAGGTCGCCGTACTCGCGCTTCAGCGCCTCGCGGCTGACCGCCACGAAATGCTTCCAGAGGGCGCGGTAGCCGGGGCGGCCGCCCTGCAGCTCCGCCGTCGCCTTGCGGGCGCGGTCGCGGAAAGCCGGGTCTTCCTTGGCCTTGCCGGCGGCCAGCGGATACAG